>JAYZXG010000156.1:0-3066 GCA_036141435.1 Pseudomonadota bacterium
ACAAAATCATGAAGTTTGGACGGTGCCAGAGCGAGCTGTTTGCGGTCGCCATCGCCCACCAGGGCTTCCATGAACGCCTGCTCCCAGTGCGGAGAGAGGGCCATGACCGGCAGATTTCCATCCGGAGCGCGGTTCGAATAACAGATCTGGCGCGACAGACGGGTGCGCACATGCTCCACGATCGCGTCGAGATTTTGCGTCGTGGCGCTGGCCTCTGCGATGCCTTCCAGGATGGTGGGCAGATCCCGGATGGAGATGCGTTCCTTGATCAGCGTTTGCAGGACGCGCTGGATACCGGCGCGGCTGATCTGGGCCGGGGCGATGTCTTCGACCAGCTTCTTGTGTTCCTTGGACAGCTTGTCGATCAGCTTCTCGACTTCCGCGTAGGACAAGAGGTCGGCCATGTTCTCGCGCAGGATCTCGGTCAGGTGGGTGACCATGACCGCGGCCGGTTCGACGATAGTGTAGCCCCGGAAGGAGGCTTCCTCGCGCAGACTTTCCTCGATCCACGTTGCCGGCAGGCCAAAGGCCGGTTCCTTGACGTGGTCGCCGGCCATGTCGATCGGCAGGCCCGCCGGGTCCATGACCAGCAGCTTGTTCAGTTCCAGATCGCCCTTGCCCGCTTCCAGCTCCTTCACGCGGATGGAGTATTCCTGGTTGCCCAGCTGCATGTTGTCGATGATGCGAACGGCGGGCGTGACAAAACCCATTTCCTCGGCGAGGGAGCGGCGCAGCGCCTTGATCTGGTCGGTCAGCTTGCGACCATCCACATCATTGATCAGCGGCAGCAGGCCATAGCCCAGCTCGATTTTCAGCTCGTCGATGGTGAGGCTGTCCTCGATCGGTGCATCTTCCGGCGCGACTTCTTCCTCCTGGGGCGCTTCTGCGGCGATGCGCTCAGCTTCCTTCTCGGCTGCCTTTCTTTCCTGGATATCCCGGTTCATCCAGGCCAGCGCGCCGGCACCGGCGGACATCATAGCGAAGGGGATGAACGGCATGCCCGGCAGAACGCCGACAATCAGGGCGACACCGGAGACCAGGCCGAGACCCTGCGGGTTGGCGGTCAGCTGGCCGAAGACGGCCTTGTCAGCTTCGCCATCAACGCCGGCCTTGGAGACCAGCAGGCCCGCGGCGACCGAGATGATCAGCGCCGGGATCTGCGACACGAGGCCGTCACCGATGGTCAGGGTCGAATAGGCGGCCGCAGCGTCCGCGAACGGCATGCCGGACTGGACCACACCGATGATGATACCGCCGATCAGGTTGATCGCGGTGATCATCAGGCCGGCCATGGCATCACCCCGAACGAATTTCGAGGCACCATCCATGGCGCCGTAGAAATTGCTTTCGCCCTCGAGTTCCTTGCGGCGCTCCTTGGCTTCATGCTCGGTGATCAGGCCGGCGGAGAGATCGGCATCAATCGCCATCTGCTTGCCGGGCATGGAATCCAGGGTGAAACGTGCAGCGACTTCAGCGATCCGGCCGGAACCCTTGGTGATCACCACAAAGTTCACGATGACCAGGATGGCAAAGACAATGACGCCGATGACGACATTGCCCTGCATGACAAAGGCGCCAAACGCCTCGATGACCTCGCCGGCCGCATCTGTCCCCTCGTGCCCGCGTGACAGGATCAGGCGTGTCGAGGCGATGTTGAGGCCGAGGCGCAACAGCGTGGTGATCAGCAGGACGGCCGGGAAGGCCGAGAATTCCAGCGGCTTCTTGATGAACAATGCGGTCATCAGGACCAGCACGGCGATCGAGATCGAGGTCGCCAGCGACAGATCGAGCAACAGGCTCGGCATCGGCAGCAACAGCATGACCAGAATGCCGAGAATGCCCACGGCCAGGGCGACATCACCCCGCAGCGTGCGGTTCAGGAAAGCCTGAAGATTGAACCCGCCAGCGGCCGGGGTCTGGTTTGTACCTGCTGTGTCAGCCACGTCTTAGTCCTGTCAGGCTGCGGAAATGCCCGCGGTTGTCTGGTTGGGCTGCGGAATAGCGACACCCTGGTCGGCATAGAGCTTCAGCTTGTTGCGCAAGGTGCGGATCGAGATGCCGAGAATGTTGGCGGCATGGGTCCGGTTGCCCAGGCAATGGTCCAGAGTGTCCAGGATGAGATCCTGCTCGACTTCGGCGACCGTCTTGCCAACGACCACGCGCTGAACAGCGTCCGCGGCATCGGCAGCGTGGCGCGTGACGCTGGAACCCGAGCCGGTAAAGGCAGAACCATCGGGCATGCGGATGGCGTCGGGACCGATTTCACGACCGGAGGCCAGCAGTACGGCCCGGTGCATCGCGTTTTCCAGTTCACGGACGTTACCCGTCCACTCACGGGCCAGCAATTGGGTGCGGGCCGCATCGGAGATCGGCTTTTCGTCCACCTGGTTGGCCGCGGAGTATTTTTTCACGAAATGATCGGCCAGGGCGATGATGTCGGTCGGGCGCTCGCGCAGCGGCGGCAGGGCGAGATTGACGACATTGAGACGGAACAACAGGTCTTCGCGGAAGCTGCCATCGGCAACGGCCTTGCGCAGATCCCGGTTGGACGTCGCGAGGATCCGGATGTTGACCTTGACCGGCTTGGTGCCGCCAACGCGGTCAATCTCCCGCTCCTGGATGGCGCGCAGCAGCTTGGCCTGCAGTCGCACATCCATTTCCGAGATCTCGTCGAGCAGAAGCGTTCCACCATCGGCTTCCTCGAACTTGCCCACGCGGCGGGCAATGGCGCCGGTGAACGCGCCTTTCTCGTGACCGAAGAGCTCCGATTCCAGCAGGTTTTCCGGGATGGCCGCGCAGTTCACGGACACGAACGGCTTGGCCGCGCGCTTGGACTTGGAGTGAACATAGCGGGCCATGACTTCCTTACCGGCACCGCTTTCACCGGTAATGAGAACCGACGCTTCGGACGCTGCAATGCGATCCGCAAGCTCGATCACCGCGGTCATGGACGGGTCGCGGGCGATCATGGCGCGCTCATCGTCGGCAACAGCCTCGAGCACCGCCGCGATCAGCTCCGCATCCGGCGGCAGCGGGATGAATTCCTTGGCCCCGGCGCGGATGGCA
>JAYZXG010000157.1:0-4478 GCA_036141435.1 Pseudomonadota bacterium
TTTGCCCTTCTTGTATTTGCGGCCGCTTTCCTTGATCTCGTCCTCCGTCAGGCCCACAGATGCAATTTCCGGCGCGGTGTAGACCACGCCCGGGATGACGCCATAATTGACGTGCCCCGCCTTGCCAGCAATGCGCTCGGCGCAGGCGACACCTTCATCCTCTGCCTTGTGGGCAAGCATCGGGCCGTGCGTGCAGTCACCGATCACCCAGACGTTTTCGACGGAAGTCTGGAAATGGTTGTTGGCGATGAAACCGCGCGCATCGGGCTCGACGCCGACATTCTCAAGGCCGAGACCCTCGGTATAGGGGCGGCGGCCGATGCAGACGAGGACGGTGTCCGCCTCGATCGTTTCAGCGTCGCCGCCAGCGGCAGGCTCGATGGCCACTTTCAGCGTATCCGGATCCGAGCTGTCAATGCCCGTGACCTTTGTGCCGAGCTTGAAATCCATGCCTTGTTTCTTGAGCGTGCGCTGAGCAGTCTTGGCCAGCTCGCTGTCCATGCCGGGCAGGATCCGGTCGAGATACTCGACCACGGTGACTTCCGCACCGAGGCGGCGCCAGACCGAGCCCAGCTCCAAGCCAATGACACCCGCGCCGATCAGGATGAGCTTGCCCGGGATCTTCTCGAGAGAGAGCGCGCCAGTGGATGACACAACGCGTTTTTCATCGATGTCGACACCCGGAAGCGGGGTCACCTCGGAGCCGGTAGCGATGACGATATGTTTGGTGGTGAGCGACTGGCTGCCGCCGTCTGCGAGGTCGACATCGACCTGGCCAGTGCCGGCAATACGCCCCTTGCCCTTGATGTATTCGACGCCATTCTTCTTGAAGAGGAATTCGACGCCTTTTGTCAGTCCGTCGACGGCCTCGTCCTTCTGGGACAGCATGGTCGGAAGGTCGACCTCCACGCCAGAGGTCTTGATCCCCATCTTGGCAAACTCGGTATTGGCCGCCTCATACAGTTCAGATGCATGCAGGAGGGCCTTGGACGGGATGCAGCCGACATTGAGGCAGGTGCCACCCAGGGTGCCGCGCATTTCAACACAGGCCACCTTGAGGCCCAGCTGCCCGGCGCGAATGGCGCAATTATATCCGCCTGGGCCACCACCGATGATGACGACATCAAAGCTATCCGACATGTTTGCCTCATGATTGGGGAAGGAAAGACCAGCCCCCTATATGCCCGGGATATGAAGACAAGGTAAGGGCCAATATGTCCCAGCTATGCAAGGCGGGATTGCGCTACCAGCGCTGCGGTTTGCGACCGTGCAGGAAGATGAAGCCCAGAATGCCCGACAGAAGGGCGATATTGACCAGCCAATCGAGCCAGACATTCTGCCCTCCGGCAATTTGGTCATAGGACGGGTCGGCCGAATAGGAGAGCCACACAGCGAGATCCACGAAGACAGCAACGCCATACGCATAGAAGGCCCATTTGCGTCGCAGATAGAGGCCGATGACAGCGGCCCAGTAGGCTGCAGCATTGATATAGGCGGCGGCGATTTCCCAGGTGTGCAGGGCGGTCAGGACGACGATCCTGTTCGGGTCCAGCCCGATGGTTGTTCCCTGTCCTAACATTACGAGAAAAATCGTAATGGCGGACGTTGCTTGCACGGATGCCCAACCCGCGATTGCGAGAAGCATGAACCAGCGTAGAGTCAGGGTCTTACCGAGCACGACCATGAGGCCAGCATAAACATATTCAGAGGTCGATACAAAGCCGTTAGCGAGATTTCGCCAACGTAGTGAGCACCAGGTAAAAAGCGCCGCCGACTTGAACGCCGTTCTCTCGAGGGGCGCTGACGGTCTCGGCCAGCGCAGGCTGGCCGAGCTCAGGCTTCCCTGTGCGCAAGCGCTAGAGATCAAACAGCATGCGCTGCGGGTCTTCGAGGTTTTCCTTGACCCGGACGAGGAAGGTCACGGCTTCCTTGCCGTCGACGATGCGGTGATCGTACGACAGCGCCAGATACATCATCGGTTTGATGACCACCTGGCCATTCTCGGCCACCGGACGCTCCTGGATCTTGTGCATGCCCAGAATGCCGGATTGTGGCGCATTGAGGATCGGCATGGACATCAGGGATCCGTAGACGCCGCCATTGGACAGGGTGAATGTGGCGCCCTGCATGTCCTCGATGGTCAGCTTGCCGTCGCGGGCCTTCTTGCCGAGGGAGATGATCTCCTTCTCGATGTCTGCGAGTGACATCTGGTCGGCATCGCGAACGACCGGGACGACCAGGCCGCGATCGGTGCCGACGGCCACGCCCATGTCGTAGTAGTTCTTGTAGATGATGTCCGTGCCATCGATCTCGGCGTTGACGGCCGGGATTTCCTTCAGCGCGTTGACGCAGGCCTTCACGAAGAAGGACATGAAGCCGAGCTTCACGCCGTGCTTGGCGACGAAAGCTTCCTGGTGAGCCTTGCGTGCCTTCATGATCGCGGACATGTCGGCTTCGTTGTAGGTCGTCAGGATCGCGGCAGAATTCTGTGCGTCCTTAAGACGCTTGGCGATCGTCTGGCGCAGGCGGGTCATGCGGACCCGTTCTTCACGCGGACCGGTTTCACGCGGAGCGGCAGGAGCGGCCGACGGGGTCGGGGCGCTTGTCACCGGCAACGCCGCCGGTGCTGCCGTGGTCTTGGCCGCGACAGGAGCAGGCGCGTCGGCAGCCGCCTTGGCATCTGCCTTGGTGATGCGGCCATCCTTGCCGGTGCCGGCGATGGCGCCCGCATCCAGGTTATTTTCCTCGATGATGCGCGCAGCGGATGGCATGGCGATACCACCCGTCGAGGCCGCCGCTGTGTCCGGCGATGCAGCGGCGGGTGCAGAAACGGGCGCGGCTGCGCCGGCCCCTTCGGCAATGCGTGCGACCGCGTCACCCGGAGCAACGCTGTCACCCTCACCGACCAGCAGCTCTGTGACCGTTCCGGCGACCGGAGACGGGACCTCCACGGCGACCTTGTCGGTCTCGATTTCGACCAGCGCCTGGTCGATCTCGACCGTGTCACCGACACCGACGAGCCAGCTGCCGATCGTGCCTTCGGTCACGCTCTCGCCCATCTGCGGCACAGTCGCATCCGTCACGGCTCCTGACGAAGCAGCGGCCGGAGCAGCGTCCTGCGCTGCCGGTGCCGGGGCTTCCGCGGCCGGAGCCTCGGCTGCAGCGGCGCCAGCGCCGCCCATCTCGGCCAGCTTGGCGCCAATCTCGACGGTGTCGCCTTCCTCGGCCACGATGGCCGTGATGACGCCGTCTGCTTCGGCGCGAACTTCTACGGCGACCTTGTCGGTTTCAAGCTCGACCAGAACGTCATCCTTGGAGACGCTGTCGCCAGCCTTGACCATCCAGCCGCCAACGGTGGCTTCGGTTACGGACTCACCGAGTACGGGAACGATGATGTCGGTCATGAGTATATCTTTCCTGTTGATCTTCGGGCGTTAGGACAGCGCTTCTTCGACGAGCGCGTCTTGCTGTTCTTTGTGTTTGGAGGCGATACCGGTCGCCGTGGATGCGGTTGGTGGTCGACCCACATAGGTCGGACGCTTGGTCTCGCCGGCAACCTTGGTGAGCACGAACTCGATATTCGGCTCCATGAAGGTCCAGTAGCCCATATTGCGGGGCTCTTCCTGGCACCAGACGACCTCGGCATTCGGGAAACGCGCCATCTCCTCCAGCAGGGCCTTGAACGGGAACGGGTAGAGCTGTTCGGTCCGCAGGATGTAGACGTCGTCGACGCCCTTCTCCTCGCGGCGTTCCAGCAGGTCGTAATAGACCTTGCCCGTACACAGGACGACGCGGCGGATCTGATCATCCGGCTTCAGCGTCATCTCGGTGTGCGAGATCTCGCCCTGGTTCTTTTTCACCGGATCCGCATCATCCCACAGCACGCGGTGGAAGGTGGAGCCCGGCCCCATCGCCTTCAGCGAAGAGACGCAGCGCTTGTGACGCAGCAGGCTCTTCGGCGTCATGATGACGAGCGGTTTGCGGAAATTGCGGTGAATCTGACGCCGCAGGATGTGGAAATAATTGGCCGGGGTCGAGCAGTTCGCGACCTGCATGTTATCCTCGGCACACAGCTGCAGGAAGCGCTCCGGGCGTGCGGACGAGTGTTCCGGTCCCTGGCCCTCATAGCCATGCGGCAGCAGCATCACCAGGCCGGACATGCGCAACCATTTGCGCTCACCGGACGAGATGAACTGGTCGATGATCACCTGGGCGCCATTGGTGAAGTCACCAAATTGTGCCTCCCACATGGTCAGCGTATTCGGGGCAGACAGCGAGTAGCCATACTCGAAACCGAGCACGGCTTCCTCGGACAGCATGGAGTCGATGACTTCATACTTCTTCTGATCGTCCGACAGATGGTTGAGCGGCGTGTAGCGCTCTTCGGTCTGCTGATCGATGATGTGGGAATGGCGCTGCGAGAACGTCCCGCGACCACAATCCTGGCCCGACAGGCGCACCGGGAAGCCCTCGGTGAC
>JAYZXG010000158.1:0-5650 GCA_036141435.1 Pseudomonadota bacterium
GTTTCCTGGCTGAAACCCCGGACGATATCCCGGTGCACGTGCTCGGCGCGGGATCGAATACGCTGGTGCGTGATGGCGGTATCCGCGGTGTTGTCATTCGCCTGGCGGGGCCGTTTGCGCGGACCGAAGTGCTTGAAGGCAATCGACTGAAGGCGGGCGCCGGTGCGCTGGACAAGATGGTCGCCAAGGCGGCAGCGAAGGCTGGCCTTTCGGGCATGGAATACCTGGTTGGAGTGCCGGGCACGATTGGCGGCGCTCTGCGCATGAATGCCGGTTGTTATGACCAGGAAACCAAGGACGTCGTCGTCTCTGTGCGGGCGATTGACCGCCTGGGCCGCATCATCGAGGCGAGCCCGGCAGAGCTGAACTATTCCTATCGCCATTGTGAGGCGCCGGAGGACTGGATCTTCACCTCGGGGGTGTTCCAGGGCACGCCGGACGACCCTGCCGCCATCGAGGCGCGCATGAATGGCATCACCGAACGTCGCGAGGGCACCCAGCCGATCCGTGAGAAAACTTCCGGCTCGACCTTCGCCAATCCGGATGCGCCGGGCACACCGAACCAACGCCGCTCCTGGCAATTGATCGACAGTGTTGGCGGCCGCGGGTATCGCGTTGGCGGGGCGTTCTTTTCCGAACAGCACTGCAACTTCCTTATCAATGACGGCACGGCGACCGCGGCAGACCTGGAACAGGTCGGCGAGGATGTGCGCGCCCGCGTGAAGGAAAAGCACGGCGTGGAGCTGCGCTGGGAAGTCAAACGGGTTGGGGAGCGAGGCTAGTTGAAGCGCGCCCTGTTCATTTGTTCTGCCAACAAGCTCCGCAGCCCGACTGCCGAGCAGATTTTCAGCCAGTGGCCTGATGTTGAAGCGGACTCGGCCGGAGTTTCAAATGATGCGGACGTGGTGGT
This sequence comes from Pseudomonadota bacterium, assembly GCA_036141435.1. GTDB lineage: Bacteria > Pseudomonadota > Alphaproteobacteria > Caulobacterales > Maricaulaceae > Maricaulis. The sequence continues at coordinate 911 of JAYZXG010000158.1, forward strand.
GTCGCGGGAACAGATCGAATGGGCCAACATCATCTTCGTGATGGAAAAGGCGCATCAGAACAAGTTACGCAAAAAGCACAAGGATGCGGTGAGAGGTAGGCGCTTGATCTGCCTCGGCATTCCTGACGATTATGAGTACATGGACCCAGTTCTGGTGACGTTGCTGGAGCGCAAGGCCGGTCCGTTTTTGAGGTAAGTCATGAGCAAACGTATCGCAGTCCTTCTGGGCGGTTTGTCCCCCGAGCGTGAAGTCTCGCTGGTGTCCGGCAAGGCGGTGGCTGATGGGCTGCGCGAGAAGGGCCATGGCGTTGTCGAGATCGATGCCGGCCGCGACCTCTATAACCAGCTGGTCGAGGCTGATCCGGATATCGTCTTCAACGCGCTGCATGGCGAGTGGGGTGAAGACGGCATGGTGCAGGGCGTGCTCGAGCATTTCGGCAAGCCGTACACGCACTCCGGCGTGCTGGCCTCGGCCCTGGCGATGAACAAGCAGATGGCCAAGGACGTATTGCGCGCGGCGGGTATTCCCTGTCCGGAAGGCATGCTGGTCAATCGCTTCGAGGCGGCCAAGACGCATGCGATGAAACCGCCCTATGTCGCCAAGCCGAATGCCCAGGGTTCGTCCGTTGGTGTGCACATCGTTCTGGAGGGTGCCAATCGTCCCCCGGCCGGCCTGGCCGCGGAGACGGATGATCTGGGTGATGAAGTGCTGGTTGAGCGCTATGTACCGGGCCGGGAGCTGACCGTTGCAGTCATGGAAGACCGGGCGCTCGCCGTCACCGAGATCATCCCGAACACGACATTTTATGACTATGAAGCCAAGTATGCGGCTGGCGGTTCTGATCATATTTTACCGGCAAAAATTCCGGCCAAGATCGAGAAGCTGGCCATGGAAATGGCGCTAAAGGCCCATAAAACCTTGGAATGTCGCGGTTTGACGCGGTCTGACTTCCGTTACGACGAATCCGCAGAACACCCGCTATGGTTACTCGAAATTAACACCCAGCCGGGCATGACTCCTACGTCTTTAGCGCCAGAACAGGCGCAGTACTGCGGGATCAGCTTCCCTGATCTCGTGGAATGGATGGCGGAGAATGCGTCGTGTCGAAGGTGAGGCGCGGTGGACCGAAAAAACCGGTCCGTCGTAGAACCAGAGCCAAGTCCGCCGCGGTCCCAGCACCGCGGCGTTTGCGTAATTGGGTGGAAGCCCAGGTCCGAAGTGCGCGTTATCGTGTTGCCAATGCTGCTCGTCTGGGCGGGATTGCGCTCGCGGGCGTCGCGGCAGTGACCGTGGCTGGCCTGGCCCTGTTCGGCCAGCTCGATGACGTGCGCCAGTCTGTTGTCACCCACTCCCAGGTTCAGCTCGCCAAGGCCGGATTTGCCGTTGAGACCATTGATGTCTCCGGTGCCCAGGGCGTGATCGCCCACAATATTGTCGAAGCCACCGGTCTTCAGGGCGGATACCCGATTTTCGCCGTTGATCCGGAGGAAGTCCGCGCCCGCGTCGAGGCCCTGCCGATGGTCCGCTCCGCGTCTGTCGCACGCCTGTGGCCCAATTCTGTCGCCGTGGTTGTGGAAACGCGTGAAGCCTTTGCCCTGTGGCAGGTCGAGGGCCAGCTCAACATTATCGACCGGTATGGTGTGGTGATGGGGCAGGCCGATGTGATGGCACCGCCGGCCCTGCCGCTGGTTGTAGCCGAAGGCGCCAATGACAGTGTTGTCGAGATCGTCGAGGCGCTCGACCGGCATCCGGCGATCCGGAGTGAAGTTGTCGGTGCGGTGCGTGTCGGCGAACGTCGCTGGAATCTGCGCCTGGAAAACGGGGCGGACATCAAGCTGCCCGAGGGCGATGTGAACGCATCCATGGCGATCCTGGCCCGCCTGCATTCCGAGCGCGGGGTCCTGCGCCTGGCCGCAGAGAGTTTCGACATGCGTGGGCAGGGTGACCTGATTGTAAGAGCTTTGCCGGATCGCGCCGCTGAAGCCGGAATGGCGGAGCGCGACGCATGAGTTTCTTCGGCCTGTTCCAGCGCCAGTCTCCGGCTGCGCCGCAGCCTGCCAAGGGCAATGGCGTCTACGCCGCACTGGATGTGGGCTCGTCCAAGATTGCCTGTTTTATCGCGCGCACGGATGAGACCATTGCCGGCCCGCGTCCGCGCATGGTTGGGGTGGGACACCAGTCCAGCCGGGGTGTGAGAGGCGGGGCGATCGTCGACATGGATGGCGCCTCCGATGCCATTCGTGCCGCAGTTGAACAGGCGGAACGCATGGCAGGGACGGCTGTCACGGCAGTCAGCGTCAGCCTGTCCGCGGGTCAGCCCAATTCCACCCGTATCGCCGCAGAAGTTGACCTGCACAATCGCGAGGTTACCGCCAAGGATCTGCGCAAGTTGCTGAATGGCGCGCTGGCCGAATTCCAGGTGGATGACCGCGTCATCCTGCACGCCATCCCATTGTCCTGGTCCGTGGATGACCATCGCGGCATTCGCGACCCGCGCGGCATGTATGGCCGGACGCTGGGCGTTGAAGTGCACGTCATCACGGCCGCCGTTGGTCCGCTCCGCAATCTGATGAATTGTGTCGAGCGCTGCCATCTCAATCTCAAGGGCGTGGTCGCCACACCGTATGCCTCGGGTCTGTCCGCGTTGGGCGATGACGAGGTCAAGCTGGGTGCGACCCTGATCGACATGGGCGCGGGCGCGTCGACGGCGTCGGTCTTTGCCGATGGCGCACTCCTGCATATCGACAGCGTGCCGCTCGGCGGCACCCATGTGACCTCTGACATTGCGCGCGGCCTGTCGACGCCGATCGCCGCCGCTGAACGTCTCAAGGTCCTGTACGGCTGTGCACTGGATAGTCCGGAGGATGATCAGCAAATGATCGAAGTTCCTCCGGTGGTGGGGGAGGAGGGAGCCGGATACGGCACTGCGCCACGCTCTCTCCTCAATTCCATCATCCGTCCGCGGCTTGAGGAAACCTTCGAGCTGATCCGTGATCGCCTGGATGTTGCCGGCGTCATGGAGGCGGGTGGGCGCAGCATGGTCCTGACAGGTGGTGCATCGCAATTGCCGGGCGCGACCGAAGTGGCGGCCCGAATTTTCGGCAAACAGGTCAGGTGTGCAGGGCCCAGCGGTATTACCGGCCTGGGTGATGCGGTCGCGGGCCCGGCTTTCAGCGCGGTCGCGGGCATCGTCCGTCGAGAGACCCGTGGCGCGGCCGAGGCTATCTCCGGTCCACCCCAGATGATGCACCCGCTGCACGACCGCCCCGCACGCCCCGCGGGCGAGGTGAAAGGGCCGGCGGCAATGTGGCGCTGGTTTGCTGAGAGCTTCTAGAGAATTGGCGCGTTAAGGCGCGTCAATAAATCCTGCTCATTTCTATGCATTTCTTATCACGCTTAACACTCGCTTAAGGCTCCTAAGCGGAAAATGCCCCGTGAATCGCTGTTAACCTTAATCATCCGTACACGGGGTCGATCATGACGCTCAATCTCTCCATTCCGGAAACGACCGAATTGCGGCCGCGCATCGTCGTCTTTGGTGTCGGTGGCGCTGGGGGCAACGCGGTCAACAACATGATTGAGGCCAGCCTGGAGGGTGTCGACTTCGTCGTCGCGAACACCGACGCCCAGGCGCTGACCCGTTCGCAGACAGACAAGCGCGTCCAGATGGGTGCCGCGATTACCGAGGGACTGGGCGCGGGTGCGCGACCGGAAGTCGGTGCGCAGTCTGCCGAGGAATCCATTGACGAAATCCGCGAGCACCTCGCCGGTGCGCACATGGTGTTCATCACCGCCGGTATGGGCGGTGGCACGGGCACAGGCGCCGCGCCGGTTGTTGCGCGCGCAGCCCGCGACATGGGCATTCTGACGGTTGGCGTTGTCACCAAGCCGTTCCACTTCGAAGGCACGCGCCGCATGAAGATGGCCGACAGCGGCATCGACCAGCTCCAGGATCATGTCGATACGCTGATCGTGATCCCGAACCAAAATCTCTTCCGCATTGCGACCGAGAAGACGACCTTTGCCGAAGCCTTTTCCATGGCGGACCAGGTCCTTCATTCCGGTGTCCGGGGGATTACCGACCTGATGGTCATGCCGGGCCTGATCAATCTCGACTTTGCCGATGTTCGTGCCGTCATGAACGAAATGGGCAAGGCGATGATGGGAACAGGCGAGGCCGAGGGCGAGAAACGCGCCGTCGAGGCTGCGCAGGCCGCGATTTCCAATCCGCTGCTGGACGATGTCTCGATGAAGGGTGCGACCGGTGTGCTGATCAATATCACCGGCGGCTATGACATGACCCTCTATGAGGTGGATGAGGCCGCCAACGAGATCCGTGCCGAGGTGGACCCGGACGCCAATATCATCGTTGGTTCGACCTTTGACGAGAACATGGAAGGCTCGATGCGTGTGTCCGTTGTTGCGACCGGCATCGAAGCCGAGGCGATGGCGGCCCCGGATCCGCGTACCCGCACGCGTCCGCTCGAGCGCCAGCCAGCCGTGGCGGGCCAGGCGGCTGCAGCCAACAATCCCAATGATGCGATCCTGCCCTGGAAGCGCATGAATACCGACCGCCCGGGCCGCGTCATGGCCGAGCAGCGCACCGACACGCCGAGTGTTCGCGAGGAGATCCAGCAGGAGCCGGAGATCCAGGCCGAGCCGATGAAGATGGCGGCTGGTGCTGAGGAATTGGCAGATGCGGTCGCTGAACAGCGTGAGATCCCGGCATCCGATCCGTT
>JAYZXG010000159.1:0-7151 GCA_036141435.1 Pseudomonadota bacterium
ATGACACCTGTGGCCATGCCGCCGGTGACACGGTTCTGCGTGAAGTCGTCAAGGCCATGCAGTCCTGCCTGCGCCCGCGCGACATGCTGGGTCGGCTGGGTGGCGAGGAGTTTGCCATCCTGCTCAACGGCACGGCGATCTCGGACGCCGCGACGATTGCCGAAGAGGTACGCTCGGCGATCGAGCAGCGCCTGATCGAACTGCCCAATGGCGAGAAGCTCTCGGTCACCGCCAGTTTCGGGGTTTCCAATGTTTGCCCGGCGCTGGGGCAGGACACGCCGGAAAGTGTCCTGCAGGCCGCCGATGACGCGCTGTATTACGCCAAGCAGTGTGGCCGCAACCAGGTCATCGTCTGCGCAGCCGAGCCTGAAGAGCCGCTGGCTGAAGCATCCTGATCAATTGCCGGCATCGCGGCGCCGGATCGCCTCGGCGATTTGTCCGCGGATGACGTAGTGTTCGACCCCGTCCGGTTCGGCACTGACGGCGATCGCAATATCGTCCATGGCCGTATCCAGGGTGCCCAGGTGCAGCCGCGCCCTGGCACGGGCCGAGCGCGCCGCCGCATGGTCCGGATAGATCTCGATCAGACGCGATGCCGCGCTTTCTGCCGCCGCATACTGTTCGAGGCCGAGATAGGCGCGGGCGTGGCCCAGCATCGCCTCCGGTGACAGGTCCACGAGCGCACGGGCGACCGCAAAGCTGCGTTCAGCCGCCTCATAATCCTCGAGCTCAAGCCAGGTCGTGCCGGCTTCCAGCCACATGCCGAGGCGTTCCTGGACCAGCAGGCCCGGTCGGTCGAGCGATGCAATCTCTTCCAGCAGGGCCAGGCCGGTGCGCGGATCCCCGACCTCAATCAGGGCGAGGGCCTGGCAGTGTTCGGCGGGCCAGCCGCCGCCGTCATACTTCCACGACAGAGCGTCCTCATAGGCCTCGAGCGGTTCGCGCTCGATCCGCTGCAGGCACGCGGTATAGCGCTGATATTCGGTCATCTGGGCAGAGCTCTGGGCCATAGCAGGACCGCTCGCGACCAGCGCCAGGACAAGGGGAAAAACGAAACGCATTGAACACTCCAGGGGGATTTGCCGTCAGGCTACGGTCGCCGGGCCTTCAGGTCCAGAACGCAATGGTGTAGGCCAGTCCGTCGCGCGGGTGGGCTTGTCCTGCGCCGCGAATTGGGATTCGAAAGTCGCAATGAATATTCTTCAGGTCATACCCCAACTGGATGCCGGTGGTGCCGAGCGCACCACGCTGGAAGTCGCCGAGGCGATTGTCCGGGCCGGTGGCCGTGCGCTGGTCGCCAGCCAGGGCGGGCGGCTGGAAGATGAGTTGCAGGCCGTGGGCGGCGAGCTGTTCCGTCTGCCCATGGCGACCAAGAACCCGCTTGTGGCCTGGCAGAACGTGTCGGCGCTGGAAAAGATCATCCGGGCGGAAGCGGTCGACATTGTCCACGCGCGATCGCGCGCGCCGGCGTTGAGCGCCAAGGCGGCCTGTAACCGCACCGGTGCGCATTACGTCACCACCTATCACGGTACCTACAAGGCCCGCTCCGCGCTCAAGCGCTGGTATAATTCCTTCATGGCGAAGGGCGAGCGGGTGATCGCCAATTCGAATTTCATCCGCGATCATGTGCTCAACGAGCACCGCATCGATGATGACCGGATCCGCGTCATCCCGCGCGGGGTCGACCTGGCCCGGTTCGACGAGGCAGCCATAGAACCGGCGCGCCTGGACGCGCTGGCCGCGGCCTGGGGCGTGTCGGTCGAGGACCCGGTTGTGCTCATGCCCGGGCGCCTGACCGCCTGGAAAGGGCAGCGCGAGGTACTGCGCGCCTACGGGCGATTGCACCAGGCGGGCGCCACCCTGCCGGTCCTGATCCTGGCCGGGGATGCGCAGGGGCGTGATGGATATGTCGCCGAGCTGCAAGCGATCATCAGCGATTTCGACCTGGGCGATCGCGTGAAGCTGGTCGGTCATTGCACGGACATGCCGGCCGCCCTGATGCTGAGCCGTCTCGTCCTGACGCCCTCCGTCGAGCCGGAGGCTTTCGGGCGTACGGCGGCAGAGGCAGGCGCCATGGGGCGGCTGGTGATTGCGGCTGATCACGGGGGTGCGCGCGAGGTGATCGTGCAGGGCGATACCGGCTGGCGGGTGAGCCCCGGCAATGTTGACGAACTGGCCGACACCATTGAACAGGCGCTCAATCTCGACGAAACAAGCTATTCCGGCATGAGCGATCGCGCTAGGATGCACGTGCGCCAGTCGTTTTCGACGGAACAATTGCAAGCTTCGACATTGCGTGTCTACGAAGAGGTCTTAAACTCCGCACGATGAGTGAACCGCAGCGTGATATTGTCTACGTCCTGCACTGGGGCGATCTGGCGAGCACAATCCGCATGTTGGCGATCGCGCCGACGCTGCGAGAGGTGCACAAGCGCGACCGTATCGTGCTGCTGACCAAGCCGGATTTCGAAAGCTTCCTGAAGCACAGCCCCTATTTCAACGCCATCGAGATCGATGCCCTGCCCGATCAGCGCCCGCTGGTGTCCATGCGCGACAAGCGCATCAAGGCGGCGCATCCGGTGCGGGTGTATGACCTTGTTGGCAGCAATGACAGCCGCAAGCTCAAGAAGCTGTTCCGTTTTTCCAAGTGCGAATGGATCGAGGTCGTGGCCGATGCCAAGTCCGGACAGCATCCGGTCGATGATGTCGCCGGCCAGCTGAACGCGGCGCTGGGGTATCAGCCGACCCGGTACCAGCTCGGTGAGGCGCCGCCGCCGGATGCATCCTGGGTCGATTACCTGGCCAAGAAATCACGCATGCTGGAGCCGGAATATTTCGGCCTGTCTGGCCCCTATGCGCTGTTGTGTCCTTCGGGCGAGGACGTGAAGGCGCAATTGCGCTGGCCAAAGGAGAAATGGGCGGCACTGGCCCACGAGCTGATGCAGGTCGGTATCACGCCGGCACTGGTTGGCGGACCGGACACCCGCGAGGTGGGCCGTTATGTCAGCCATGTCACTCCCGGTGCGCGCGACATCACCGGCAAGGCCAAGCTGCCGCAGCTGGCCGGCCTGGCCCGGCGCACGCGTTTTGTCTTCGCCGAGGATACGCCGCTGATGCATGTCCTCGTAGCCGCGGGCGCGCCGACCCTGGCGCTCTATTGCAATGTCGAGGATCCTGCCTATATCGCTCCGCGCGGTTCCGCTCCGGTGATCCTCATGCACGCGCCGACCCTGGCGCAGGTCTCTCCGGCGGAAGCGATGCAAGCCATGAAGTTCGCCGGTGGCTTTGCGGGTGCGCCCGAGGTCGCCTGACCGCGTCTCACACTTGCTTAATGTGTTCAATTCACCATAGTGCGCGCTTTCCCGCATGCTGACTGAGGATTTTTGCCCCTTGGGGGCTTGATCCAAAAGGCTTGCGGGAGGATTACTAGGCGACAGTTTGCCGGCCACAAGGGAGAAAAGGCCATAGCCCGTAGACCACACGTTGCGACACCGCCCAAGAAAGAAGGGCCACGCATCAACCGAGACATTCGTGTACCGCGAGTGCTTCTCATCGACGAGAACGGAGAAAAGCAGGGGATCATGCCGACCGATGCTGCGCTGGAAGCGGCCGAAGAGGTTGGTCTGGATCTGGTTGAAGTCTCACCCAATGCTGATCCGCCCGTCTGCAAGATCGTCGATTACGGCAAGCTGAAGTATCAGGAACAGAAGAAGAAGGCTGAAGCCAAGAAGAAGCAGAAGACCGTCGAGATCAAGGAGATCAAGATGCGTCCGAACATTGATGTGCATGACTATGGTGTAAAGACCAAGGCCATGACGCGTTTCTTCGAGGCCGGCGACAAGGTCAAGGTGACCCTGCGTTTCCGGGGGCGTGAAATGGCGCACCAGAACCGCGGCATGGAAATCATGAACCGGGTCAAGGAAGACTTCGCAGAGACCGCCAAGGTCGAGTTCGAGCCGAAAATGGAAGGCCGTCTCATGGTCATGGTGATGGCGCCGCGCTAGTCGCGTCCCGCTGTTTCTCAACGAACAGGGCTGCTTCGGCAGCCCTTTTTGTTTGCGCTTTTGCCGGCCTTCTCCGCCTGTCTTCACAAAGGCCAGGGCGCGGGCCCGGACGAGCACCTTCTGCTGACGGGACGACAAAACTGTCCGCACTTATCCACGCCGGCAAAACCGCGCGCATACTTATTCCCATCCTTCCCGTGGCGGGGCGTTTCTAGACCGTTCTGAAGTGTGGGAGGGTGCAATGTCCCCGAGCGGGCGTTCATGGCCTGACAGGCCATGAGCGGTGCGTCCGCGAAGGGTGGGCAGGTCTGACCAACCGGCTGACGATCGACGACGGGCTTGGCAACCCGGGGCGAAGCAGCGGCTAACGCAGAGCGCCGTGACTATAAGGCGGTCAGATTTAAGTGCCGACAGCATTGCGCGCAGGGCGGTCCCCCGGACCACCCCCAAACACTCTCTATGCGCCTACCGGTCCGGCGGACCGTCCTGCGCTCCCGTCATCACTCCAGCGCGACAGCGCGTGGAGGTTTGCGCATGTGCAATATCAGAAATCAGGTTTGCGCTAACATTTTTGCGTGAGCAAGCGTTTCCATCTGTTGCGGTGCAACGAAATACCGCTAGTCTGGGAGTCGTCTCGAAATAAGGTGCGCGCGATGAGCCAGACTGCTGTCCTGTTCGAAAATATCCACCCGGTTGCCGACAAGGCCCTGCTGGCAGGATCGCTGACCATTGAGCGTCACGGTGCCGCCCTGCCGGTGGATGAGCTGCATGCGGCCCTCGGCAAGGCCACGGTCGCGGGTATCCGTTCGCGCACCAAGATGAATGCGGACGCGTTTGCCGCGGCACCGCATCTGCTGACGCTGGGGTGTTTCTGCATTGGTACAAACCAGGTGGATCTGGACGTCGCCGCCGGTCGTGGAATCCCGGTCTTCAATGGCCCGTTTGGCAATACCCGGTCCGTTGCCGAGCTGACGCTCGCCTCGGTGATCATGCTGATGCGCGGTGTGCCGCACCGCTCGGAGGCCGCCAAGCGCGGGGAGTGGCGCAAGAATGCCGAACACTCCCATGAAGTGCGTGGCAAGAAGCTGGGTATTGTGGGGTATGGCAATATCGGTTCCCAGCTGTCCGTACTCGCCTCCGGCCTGGGCATGCATGTCTATTTCTACGACGTGGAACCCAAGCTGGCGCACGGGAATGCGCGCTCCGTCGGATCGCTGGATGAATTGCTCGAACTGGCGGATGTCGTCACCGTGCACGTGCCATCCACGCCGCAGACAAAGGGCATGATGGGAGCCGAGCAGTTCGCCCGCATGAAGGCCGGATCGCATTTCATCAACCAGGCGCGTGGCGATCTTGTTGATGTGGATGCCCTGGCGGCGGCCCTTGAAAGCGGACATATCCGCGGAACCGCCGTTGATGTCTTCCCCAAGGAGCCCGCGTCCAAGGACGAGGCCTTTGTGTCCCCGCTACAGCAGTTCGAGAATGTCATCCTGACCCCGCATGTCGGTGGCTCCACGCTGGAGGCCCAGGCCGCCATCGGGGATGATGTGGCCCTGAAACTGGCCCGTTTCCTCAGCCAGGGGACAACCAAGGGCGCCGTCAACGTGCCCGAGCTGGACCCGGGCCCGCTCAAGTCGGGCACCCGCCGCATTCTCAGCTTCCACCGCAATGCGCCGGGCTTTCTGTCCCGCTTCAATGACGCGGTCAGCACCTCCGGTGCCAATATCGCCGCGCAGCGCCTGCAGACGATGGGCGAGCTGGGTTATGCAACAGCGGATCTGGAAGGCGAGCTGCCGGCCGGGTTTGTCGAGCACATCGCGGCGCTGGACGGCTCAATCGCCACGCGTCTGATCGAGGGCTGAGGCTTTCAGCGCGCGTGACAGCGCGTCCACCGTGCGCACATATTCTGCCCCGGAGTGTTCGGCTGCCGCCAGCACGACCTCGCGCTGGGCGATGACACCAAAGCCGATGAAGCGGTCTGCAGCGCCGCCTTCATAGGCCTCGAAATCGGTCATCCCGTCGCCGATCATGACCACCTGGTCGAACTGTCCGGCAATCAGGTTCAACACCTCGGTCTTGCCGCCATTGCGCGACAGCGGGATATCCTCATCCAGCCCGGTCACCCGCTCTGCATCATAGTGAAAGCGATTGGCGTGAATGAAGGCCGGGCCGAAACCGAGATCATCGAGCACCGGTTCCAGCAGGTCCGTGAAGCCGCCGGAAATGGCGTGCAGCACATCGCCCTGGTCGCGCAATTGTTTGAGCAGCGGCTTGATGCCCGGGGTCACCTGGCGGCGCAGTGTTTCCGCGATCTCCGCGACCAGCGGGCGCGTCAGCTCGGCGATCCCGATCCGCGTCAGCAGGCTGTCCCGCAGGGCCAGCTGGCCGGTCATGCCGGCCTGGGTCAGCGCATGCAGCCGGGCCTGTGCATCCTCGCGATCAGGGTGCGAGCCCAGCGCATGTTGCACCGCCATGTCGAGAGACTCGACACGCAGCAAAGTGGAATCGACATCAAAGGCGATGAGGCGGTTCACGCAGGGCTCCCGGCGGTTGCGCATTCACACAAGCCTGCTTCAGCGAGACCTGCAAGCGAAACCTGCCGCAGTGAATTATCTATTCCATGCCAGGGGCCGATGATGATCTGACCGGACCTCAGGGGGCGCACGACCGCACCCCGTCCTGCTGCGCGGGTGTGCCGTTTATGAGGAGGAATTGAAAACCGGGCCGGGCAACTGACTCTCAGTGCAGCTTCTCTGCGTTTTGCTGAGTGTGGTGGCTTGTGATTTGCCGCTTGTTGGATATAGTCCGCGCCTCTTGCGGTGAGGTGGCCGAGTGGTCGAAGGCGCACGCCTGGAACGCGTGTAGGCGGTGTCCCCGTCTCGTGGGTTCGAATCCCACCCTCACCGCCACTCAGACCGGCAGGTCTCGTCTCTTTCCATGAACTGGCAATTTCTTCCCCAAATTTCCGGGGCTTGCGAAGCCGTGTCTGTAACTGAGACCGAACGAACTCACCCCAATACCCCCGAAAAGCCCGAAAGTCTCAAACCGCCATGTTCGGTGGTCCGAGTACCGGAGATTTCCCTGATGGTCGTAGAAAAACAGGGATTTCGAACCAATACGCCTCTCCGGATTGATCCGGACCGCCTC
>JAYZXG010000160.1:0-2858 GCA_036141435.1 Pseudomonadota bacterium
GCGTTGTATTGCACAGCCGCGACCAGGACGAAACTGATGATCATCAGAAGATACCACGAGCCGAGCTTGGCCAGCGACACCATGTGCCATTCAACCTCCTGCCCGGGATAGGACCAGGCACGGGCAAAGGTGCCGATATTCTCGGCAAACCAGATGAAGAGCGCGACCAGGACAAAGCCGATGACCAGCGGCATGGGCCGGTGGGCGGCATCCGGTCGGAACCAGACCATGCAGGGCCCATAGATCAACACGGTCGCGATGAAGAGCCCCATCCGGATATCGGGCAGGTAATGGTGGGCGAAAAAATTGATATAGATCGCCAGCGCCAGCAGCCCCTGCATCCAGAGCGGCGGGAAGCGGTCATACCGGAAGTCGAATATTCGCCAGACCCGCGCGAGATAGGACCCCACGGCGGCATACATGAAGCCGGAAAACAGCGGCACGCCGGCAATGCGCAGAAAGCTCTCCTCCGGATAGATCCAGCTGCCGGCATAGGTCTTGAAAATCTCCATCACCGTGCCGACCACGTGAAAGACGGCGATGACCCTGGCCTCCTCCCAGCTCTCCAGCCTGCTTGCGATCAGCCCGACCTGGATCGCCAGAGCAGCCAGAGTGAGGAAGTCATAGCGTGGAAGCGCTGCGTCCGCCGGATACCAAAGGAAAGTCACTAGCAAGAGCGCCAGCATCAGCCCGCCAAAAAGGCAGGCCCAGGCCTGTTTGATTCCAAAGGCGAGAAACTCGAACAGGCCCTGGGTCCAGGGCCCTTTGACGAAGGCCCGGCGAAACGCCTCACGGCGTTCATGCAGGACTGTGCGAGGATCAAACCCGCTCAGCAGCGCCCTACTCCGCCCAGTTGGCCTTGCGGCGCTCCAGGAAGGCGGCCAGGCCTTCCTTGCCCTCGTCAGAGGAGCGGCGATGCGCGATGGCCTTGGCCGTGTGCATCATCAGGCCGTGATCAATCTCGCGACCCGCGACGTCATCCACCAGCTTCTTCGCGTCAGCCACAGCGCCCGGCGCGGCACCAAAGGCCAGCTTGGCGAGGTGTTCTTCCATCTGCGTCATCTCCTCCAGGGTTTCGACCGCGTACTGGGCCAGGCCGATCTGCTCGGCAAAGGCGCCGTCGAAACGCTCCCCGGAGGTAAACAGCGCGCGTGACCATTTCGGGCCGATGGCGCGGACAACATAGGGAGAAATCGTGGCCGGGGTCAGACCAAGGCGAACCTCGGAAAAGGAGATCTTGGCGTCCTTCATCACCACGCCGACATCACAGGCGGCCAGCAGGCCCGCGCCCCCGCCCATGGCCGCGCCCTGGACCAGGGCGACCGTCATCTGGGGCAGGTCATAAAGACGCTTGAGCATGGTCGCCAGGCCCATCGCGTCCTCGATATTGTCGGTCTCGGTGTAGTGCGCCGCCGCCTTCATCCAGTCCAGGTCGGCACCGGCCGAGAAGCTCGGCCCGTTACCGCGCAGGAAGACCACACGGACCTCGTCCGTGTTGGCGCGCAGGGTTTCGAAGATATCGGACAGGCGCTCGATCACCTCGGCATTGAAGGCATTGTGTTTATCCGGCCGGTTGAGCGTGATGACAGCAACACCGGCGGGAGAAACGTCGAGGAGAACGGGGGCATCCGACATGGGCCAATTCCTTCTGTGCGCTTGGAAACCTGCCCCTAGTTAAAGCCGCCCGGCCCCAGCGCCAAGAGCGCGATTGCCGCAGCAAACAGAAAAAAGGCCGCCGGCAAACGCCAGCGGCCCGAAGTCATCGGTAATTGTGTCAGAGCAAACGACCGGGCTTAGTCGCCGCGGAAGAAGATGCCCTTGACGATCGACAGCACGATGATGGACAGGAAATAGCCTGTCGCCAGCGCGCCGAGATACAGCAGATAATCTGTCTGGGTGAACTGTGCACCGAACGCCGCGAAGTCGAAGTCTGCAGCGCTTGCACCGCCACGCACCATCGGCATGACATTGTCGACGATGACGTGAATGATCACACCCACAACGGTGAAGATCAGGATGGCACCGAACTCGCGCATCAAAAGCGCCAGGACGAGAGCAATCACGCCAAGCTGAATACCGAGCGGCATCCAGTTTACGACTGATCCATCACCTGCATGGGCCGCGAGACCCGGCATGAAGAAGTCGATTACGGGCTGAAGATAGCCCATGATTTGATCCAAAAATTCCATGTCGCGGTCCCCTCCCGCCTAAAAGCTGAACGCACCTTACCCCAAGACGCGTTCCTGAGGTTAACGATTCATTGAAAATTCCCAACAGAAAAGCGAGTTCTCCTCTCAGGGGAATTTTCTCAGCCTTTGATCACAACCCTTTTCACAGCGAAGAGAATTCCCACTGCAATCAGGTATCCAACAAACAACAGTCCCACATACCGCCAAAACCAGGGTTCAAGCACTTCCGGGATCCGGAAAGGACCAATCTCCGCAAGGACCGGAACCAGGGCATCGAGGCCGATATGAGCGAGCACGGCCGTCAGGGCGACCACGAAGAGCCGGGACCAGTTTGATAGCGCCAAGGCTGCAATGACTGCGATGACCAGACCCTGAACGGCATTGACCTCTGCAAAACCTTCCCGGGCGAACGTCAAAACGTCTTGTACAAACTCTGGCATCTACTCCCCCTGAACCCGCCTTACTCGCTGGGCGTCAGAAAAAGTATTAACCAAAGTTAAGGCTTTGTCACCGGCTGAAATCGAGACCCCGCCCGGAGGCGGCGCCAGAGCGCCACCCGGACCGCCTGATTTTGCAACTAGCGAGCGATTTCCAGCATCACTTCATTGCGACGGAAGGGTGTTGGGACCCAAGGGGGATCATAACGTGCATAAACCGCCTCGCCGGTCA
>JAYZXG010000161.1:0-3952 GCA_036141435.1 Pseudomonadota bacterium
TCCTGGCGCTCATAGACGATTTCCATCTGTGTACAATCATCGCGATACTGGAAGCCCGCTTGCAGGCGACGCGAGGTGTTCAGGTCAAGATCCTGGGTAACGTCACCGACCAGCTGCCAGCGTTCTGTCAATTGATAGGAAACGCCCGCGATGACTTCACGTTGCGCATCACGCAGGGAGTCGTCGTCACTGATATCGGTATAGCGAACATTGCCCGTGAAACGGCCGTTCTGATAGTTCGCGGCAAAGCTCAGGCGATCGATATCCATATCCTGCGAGTCGAGGCGGGTCTGGAATTCAGCGTCAAAACTGCCCCAGTCAATCGCGCCGGAAAAGACATAGTCCGAGCTGTCAGTCGCCAGACCGCTGGCACCGCCGAACACCGCATCTCCATCAAGACGCTCGCTGCGGCCGACAAAGCCGCGGACCATGTTGTCGTCGCCGAAATAGGCTGTGGCGCGGACGCCGGCAGTGATGCGCTGGCCATTTTCCCAGAGATCGAAGCCGGGGGCACGCACCGGCTGGAACAACAGCGTCTCATCCAGGTCAATCGACAGGCTGTCTTCATTGATGATGCGGTTGGTTGCCGGGTCGTCGGTGGCAATCACGCCGGACAGGACAGGTTCCAGGATGATGTCGGACTGCTCGCCGGACCGCATGAAGGGCCAGGAGAATTCCACACCGGCAAGGCCGACCTGCCGGTCGAAACCATCCTCATAGGTGCCGCCACTGCCGTCCGGGATATCGCTGTAGGCATAGGCATCAATGCGACCGTGTGCGAAGGGCTCGGCGACAATGCCGGCCGGGCCAACCCAACGCGTGCGCCAGTCAATTGTGGAGCTGAGGCGTTGATAGTCTGATCCGATCTCGCGCTCGAGAACAGCTCCGCTAAGGCCCAGATTGACGCGTCCCCAACCCTCGGGCGCATTGATCACATGCCGGTATTCCAGCACAGGGAGCAGGTCTGGCAGGGCATCGTCATCGGCCTGCGAGCGCAAGGACTGATAGGACGCCGAGATGAGCGTGCCAAACGCATTGCGAGAGCGGTGTTCAACATAGATCTGGCTCAGCAGGCGACGCGTATCCGGCGACAGCGGAGCCCCGCGGTCCTGATCGATTTCAGAGAAGTCATAGCGGCGAAGGTGGAGCTCGTCCGAGGCGCGCTGGACCGAGAAACCCCACCGCCAGTCTTCGGTGATGCGGAACCGGCCGCCACCAAACACGTGCCAGCGGTCTTCTTCTTCGCCGAAGCGCTCGCCATCACTGTCGATTTCATACTCGCGCGTGAAGCTGCCTTCAAACGCCATGGAACCCGACCAGAACCGCTTGCGATACTCGGCGTACACGAGCGGATTTACGTTGCTCATGTAGCGCGGCGCGATGACCAGGTCCTGGTGAGGGGAGATGGCCCAGAGGTAGGGTTGCTGATAGTTGAAGCCCAGCCGCGATGATGCGCCGACACCGGGGAACAGGAAGCCGGACCGGCGCTCCGATGAGGGGTCCGGATGCGCGAAGGTCGGGGCGTAAAGAACCGGAACGCCCAGGAATTCCAGCTGGGCATCCTTGTAGTAGATCATCTGATCTTCGGCGTCCTGCACCACTTCGCGGGCGCGGATGCGCCAGGTCGGCTCTTCCTCTCCGTCCTCGCACAGCGGGCAGGCGGTGTAATAGGCGCGATCGAGGCGGATCGAACCGTCAGCCGAGCGTGCTGCAGTCGCGGCAGCCATGCGTCCATTGTTTTCCATCATGGTCGCAAAGCCGGTGGCAATGCCGGTGGACATTTCGCTGTCGAGCTCGAACTCGTCAGCATATTGGGGATATTCCCCCTGGCCGTGGATCTCGACATTGCCGCGAGCGATCACGCGGTTTTCTTCGGGGCGGTATTCAAGCTCGTCTGCGATGAGAAGGCGGTCACCCTGCTGAACGCGGACATTGCCGCGAGCGAGATAGCCTTCACCTGTCGCGATATCGACCAGCGTGTCAGCCTCCAGGTATACAGGCAGGTCGTCCTGCTCGTCCTGGACAGCAAATGCGGGAGCGGAAAACGCAAGAATGGTTGAACTGAACAGCGCCGCCGTGATGCGGCTGATCTGCGACGCCATGCGCGTCACTCCCTCAATTAATCGGCCCCACCCGACCGAGCTTCCATGACTAGCCGATAGAGGCCGGTTCGTCCACGCTATCAACCGTCTTCTGTCGACGAGATATAAGTCAGTGCCAGCAGGGCGGTAATGGCGGGTGCAGCCCAGGCGGCAGTCACCGGCGGCAGGGCTCCTGCAGCGCCGATGGATCCAAGCAATTCCTGCAGGAAAAACATCACGAAACCGGTCAGCCCTCCGGCGAGGGCGAAACCGGCGGCCCCGCCGAGGCGCTGCAGCCGCATGGTCGCCGCGGCCGCGATCAGTGTCGCAGCAAGCAGCGTCAGCGGCATGGCGAGCAGGGAATGCAGTCGCAGCTGATAACGTTCTGTCGCGAGACCGGCCTCGCTGGCGGAAGCGATAAGGGTCGGCAGGTCCCAGAAGGAAACCCCCTCCGGCGACCGCGAGCGCTCGAACAGGGCTTGTCGGTTGATCCCGGTCGGCAGGGTGATCAGGCCCAGCTCAACCGATGGCGTGTTGGGTGTGCGCTCGATCGCGTCGGTGACTTCCCAGAAACCGTCCTGCAGTGTTGCTTCACGTGCGTCGATGCGACGGTCCAGTGCGGGGACCCCGTCCTCGTTGACGCCGTAATACAGGAAGGCCGGGTTCTGCAGCACACGATCGCCCTCAACCAGCGAGGTCGCCGCGATCACCGTGAAGCCGTTCACATTGGTTTCCCGCAGCCACACCGGTTCGGCAGCATTGGGATCCCGGCGGACATTCATCAGGGCATCACGCCGTGCCTCAAACGCCGCATTGCCCGCAGCGCCGAGCGGGTTGAGAACGAGCGCGCCGAACACGCCCACCAGAAGTGCAAGGATCATCGGTGCAGACAGGATGCGCCAGGCCGACATGCCGGACCCGCGCATCACCACAAGCTCGCTGCGCCGATTGAGGCGGAACAGAGCCGTCAGAACCCCGAACAGGAAAATGAAGGGGAGCGTGGTCTCGAGCAGGGCCGGGGTCTTCAGCATCGTCAGACCGACCAGCTCCATCGCATTGATGTCCACGCGGGTACCGATGGCGCGCGATTGTTCGACAAAATCCACCAGGATAATGACCGCGCCGATCACACCCGCCGCCATGCCCAGCCCCACCAGGGTCTGGGTCAGCATGTAGCGGTGCACGTGGTTGAAGCCGGCCATCTAGCGTGCCTCCGCGACGGGGGGCGTATCCGGACGCGAGCGGGCTGGCCAGTAGATGACGGCCAACGCGCCGATGATGCCGATTATCGGCACCAGATACTGGGCGATGTTCAGGGCGGCATCATCCGTGGCGGCTGATTGCACGCTGAAACCGACCAGACGCAGGGTCAGCCCTGCTGCAACCGCAATGGCGATACGACGGCCATAGCCCAGACGGGAATAGTCACCGGCCAGGTAAGCGGCAGCGGCGATCAGGATGAACGCCAGGTTGAACAGCGGAGCGGATAACCGGTAGTGCGCTTCGGCCAGGGCGCGTTCCTCACCATCAGGGCGGGCCCGGATCGAGCTGTCCGGCCACAGCAATTCGTGCAGGAAGCGGTCGCTTTCCTTGAAGAAGATGGCGTCGGCAATCCCGGAGAATTCTTCCAGATCCGGTTCGGTTCGGTCGAACGTCGTGTAGTTCATCTCCTGGTTCTCATCGAGCCACTGGGCATTGCCATTGATGAGGACCAGGGCGGTACGGTTGCCGCCGCGGGCGATGACGCCCTCACGGGCTGTATAGGTGACAGCTCCATCCTGGCCGCGGGTGTCGTGGATCATGATATCCAGCAGGCGGCCGTCACGTGTGCGTTCCCGGGCGTAGATGGTGACACCTTCACCGATCCGCGA
>JAYZXG010000162.1:0-3426 GCA_036141435.1 Pseudomonadota bacterium
TCCCGCCGCTGTTCGTCCAGCACGCGCAACGGGCGTCCGGCGCCGGCGATGCCGGCCCAGTGTGTTCCGGCCTGTTTGGGGCTGAAATTCCAGCTGTCCATCTCCGCGGGGAAACGCAATGGCGCATCCGAGGAGGGCGAAAACCCGATGCGCCAGCCCGGCTCGATCTCCATTCGGCCGACCGTTCGGTAAACCGTGAGATCCCGGTCGTGACCTGTGGTCCGAAACCGTGAGAGATGCAGGGTGTCGTGGACCAGGTCGAAAGCGCGCTCGATGCCGGCCGGCTCACCCGGGCGTCCGGCCTCGACGGTCACCGACGGACACAGCTCGCTCAGCGCTATCGAGATAACGCTGGGCGGATTGCGGAAAAACACCAGGGTCGGACTGAACAGCGAGGCCAGGTGCAGGAACTCCGGTGCCAGGCTGTTGATGCAGCCGTAGAGCGGGTTGCGACCGGTATTGTTATGAATGTCGATCGCCGCGAACAGGTCTCGTGCCCGCAGGTCCGCCAGAACGCCTTGCGCCAGCGCGTGCTCGGGCGTGGATCCGCCATTCCAGATCCGGTTGAAATCCGGCTGTCCCGTCAGGTGCCGCAGCCCCGCTTCAACCGCATGAACATTGCCGACAAAAACCAGCAGTGTGCGGGGCAGTCGGTGATCGCGCAGCCAGCGCGCCAGGCGCTGTAGAACGCTGAAGCCTGTTGTCTCATTGCCATGCAGCAGGACGGACAGGAAAACGGTCTGCGAGCTCTCGCCCTCAATCTCGATGAGACAGGGTTCTGGGAAGAGCTGACGGACTTCGCGGGAGGACAGTCGCAGGATCGCGTCCGGGATCCGCTTCAGGACCGGCAGGCTGGGCATCAGTGCGTCCATCGATGAACCGGTTGTCCGTCGTCCTGGCGGTCCAGATAGGCCTGGACCAGCGTCTGGTGATCATTGCCGTGGCAGTTGGCATGAGCCCTCTGCCAGGCGGATCCGGTCTGTCCATTGCGAGCGCGCGCCCGGATGACCCCGATATAGTGACTGGCATCCAGCGCGCTGACTCCGGCCTCGACGAGGGCGAGTTCGGCGGCCTCGGCCAGCTGGTTGCGGATCAATTTCTGGGCGTCCCGAACCTCGCCGTCGAGCCACACGATGGAAGCGCCGAGGCCCCGTTTCGCGCAGGCATAGAAATTTCTTCGGGCCAGCTCGAATGGCAGGCGTTCCTCGAGACCGTCCTGCCGCGCCAGGTGCAGGGTCAGGCCAATGGCGAACGCGGTATTGGCGACCACGTCGATGACGGTCGGACCCGCGGCCATGACACGGTTCTCGATGCGCAGGTGTGGCGTTTGCCCGCTTCCGGCATGAATGATGGGACGGTTCCAGCGCCAGATCGTGCCGTTCTGTAGTTTGAGATGCACCAGCTCGTCGCGCTCGCTGTCAGAGACCATTGGCAGGAAGGGCAGATAGGTGTCGAGGTTCTCGATGAACAATTCCATCAGCGAGGACTTCAGATAGCGCTCGCCGAACGTCACGCGGGAGGCCTGCCGGCCATCAATACCCCGGGGGCCGGGCAGGTTCACAGCGGCCTCGAACGCCGGAATACGTGTTTCTTCCCACAATCGCCGCCCATAAAGGAAAGGCGAGTTTGCCGAGATGGCGATAATCGCGGCCGACGCGGCCTGCATGGCGTTATAGGTCCGAGCTGCGTCCGCCTGAGCGGTCATGAGATGCACCTGCAGGGAGGTACAGGCCGCCTCGGTCATCAAGTGGTCCTGGATCAATGAGAGCGTGTCGCGACCATCGATGTCGAACGTGAGTGGTTTGCCGCCGCGCAACTGGAACAGACGCTCGTTCAGCAAGTGATAGCGTTGCGAGGGCGTTATGGTGTCGAGCGAGAGATGGCTTTCGCGCAGGGTCGGGGGAATGCCGATCATCATCGGCCTCAGGCCCAGCGCCCGGGCACTGTTCCGGGCCTGGTTCCAATGGCGAGCGACCTCGTCTTCGAAATCGCTGAAGCAACGATCGTCGAGGCGGTGCGGCTGTGAATTGAACTCGAAATTGAAGGCTGCCAATTCCGGCACCATGGCGGGGTCATTCAGCCGGGTCAGGAATTCCAGATTGCGCTCCGACGGCAATCCGTCCTGGTCCATCAACCAGGCTTCCAGCTCCAGGCCGCAAAAAGCAGGAGCAGCGGGGTCGAAGGCGCTGTCCTTGAACCATTGCATGACCAGGCTGGTTTCAGATCGAAGCCGGCTGTGAAAAGTGTCCTCGCAGAGGATTTCGTCACTCGAGATTTCACGTCCCATAATAGCCTCTCTTTATTTAAGGTTATTACGGTCGGCCCTTGGGCGACGATGCGACGAATTGGCCCGGTTTTCCGCGGGCTGTGGAGTTGTCCGCCAGAATAAGGCTAGACAAGTGGCGTGAAGATGGACTCAGCACTGACATGAACGACTTTCTCCTCCAGGCCGCGATCTATCTTGGCGCCGGCGCCGTCGCCGTGCCGCTGGCACACCGCCTCGGCCTCGGCTCTGTCCTGGGTTATCTGGTCGCCGGAATTTTGATTGCGCCGCTGCTGGAGCGCGTTGGCTCGGATCATGAGACGGTCCAGCACTTCGCCGAGTTCGGCGTTGTCATGATGCTGTTCCTCATTGGCCTCGAATTACAGCCGGGCTTGCTCTGGTCGATGCGCTCGCGCCTGTTCGGGCTGGGCGGGGCCCAGGTCCTGCTGACAGCCCTGGTCATCGCGGCCGGTTTGCTCGCCCTGGGGCTGGCCGTTCCGGTTGCCGTGGCGCTTGGACTGATCCTGGCGCTGTCCTCCACGGCGATTGTTCTGCAGACGCTGGGGGAGAAGAAGTGGTTGCGGACCGAGGGTGGTCAGTCGGCTTTTGGTGTCCTGCTGTTCCAGGATGTCGCCGTCATTCCGATCCTCGCCCTGTTGCCATTCCTGGCGATTGGCGCGGGCGGGGAAAGTGCATCGGGCAGCGGGCATGCCTCGGCCAGCCTGATCGCGGATTATCCCGCCTGGGCCCAGGCCATCCTGACGCTGTCGGCGGTGGCGCTGGTCATTCTCGTCGGACGGTATCTCACCCGGCCGGCTTTCCGGGTCATCGCGCGGACGGGCTTGCGGGAGCTCTTCCTCGGTTCGGCACTCCTGTTGGTCATCCTGATCGCCATGTTGATGAGCTATGTCGGATTGTCTCCCGCGCTGGGGACGTTCCTGGCCGGCGTCGTTCTGGCGGACAGTGAGTACAGACACGAGCTCGAGAGCGACCTGGCCTCGTTCAAGGGGCTGTTGCTCGGCGTTTTCTTCATCACGGTCGGGGCCGGGATTGATTTTGACCTGCTGACCGCCCAGCCGGTGCAGATCGTCTCCGCGGCAGTGGCGCTGATCGCGTTGAAGGGGGCGATTCTCTGGCTGCTGGGCACTGCTTTTGGTCTACGC
>JAYZXG010000163.1:0-4499 GCA_036141435.1 Pseudomonadota bacterium
AAGCCGGAAGAAAACCCGATGGGTGAGGACGAAGCCGAATAGGACTGCCCCAGTTCGAAAACGAAAAAACCCGCCGGAGCAATCCGGCGGGTTTTCTTTTGAGCTGAACACGCGACCTAGTCTTCGTCTGTGCTCGGTACGGCCCCGGCGTGGAAGCCGGCATCGACGTGCAGGGTTTCGCCGGTACAGGAATGACCGAGATCGGACAGCAGGTAGAGCGCGGCGCCGGCGACGCCTTCCATGCGCGTGTCTTCCTTCATCATCGACCACTCACGACCGGTTTTCATCAGCGACTTGCCGCCGGAGATGCCAGCCATGGCCAGGGTGCGCATCGGGCCAGCCGACAGCGCGTTGACGCGGATACCGCTCGGGCCGAGGTCGCGGGCCATGTAGCGCGTGGAGGCTTCCAGTGCGGCCTTGGCGACACCCATGACGTTGTAGGACGGAACGACACGTTCAGCGCCGAGATAGGTCAGGGTGACCATGGAGCCGCCATTCGGCATCAGGTGCGAGGCCCGCTTGCCGGCGTCGACAAAGGAGAAGGCCGAGATTTCCATCGCGCGGCGCCAGCCTTCGCGAGAGGTGTTCTCGGTGAAGGAGCCGACCAGCTCGTCCTTGCCCGCAAACGCGATGGCGTGAACGAGGAAGTCCATTGTGCCCCACTGGTCCTTGATGGTGTTGAAGCAGGCATCCATGGAGGCGTCGTCGGTGACGTCGGCCTGAACCATGGTCGGATTGCCCGGCAGGCTTTCGACCAGCGGGCGAACGCGACGCTCCAGGGCTTCATCCTGGTAGGAGAAGGCCAGCTCGGCGCCCTGAGCAGCAAGCTGCTGGGCAATGCCCCAGGCGATCGAGTTCTTGTTCGCCACGCCCATGACAAGCCCGCGCTTGCCCTTCATCAATTCACCAGATGGAAAAACGGTATCCGCCATGGGATTCCCCTTTTTGAAATTCGTGCAGGATTAGACTTTCTGGAAGACGACCGTGCCGTTCGTGCCGCCGAAGCCGAAGGAATTCGACATCGTCGTCTTGAGGTCCGCGTCACGGGCCTCGGTCACGATTGGCAAGTTCAGCGCGGCAATGTCCGGGTCCATGTCGAAGACATTGATGGACGGGGCGACAAAGCCGTTCTTCATCATCAACAGCGTGTAGATCGCCTCGTGAACGCCGGCTGCGCCCAGGGAGTGACCCGTCATCGACTTGGTGCCCGAGATCATCGGGGCGCTGTCGCCGAAGACTTCCTTGACCGCTTCCATCTCCTTGATGTCGCCGACCGGGGTCGCCGTGGCGTGCGGGTTGAGATAGTCGATCGGACCGGAGACGGTTTCCATCGCCAGTTTCATCGAGCGCACAGCGCCTTCACCGGACGGAGCGACCATGTCGTAGCCGTCGGAGGTGGCGCCGTAACCCGTGATCTCCGCATAGATCGGAGCGCCGCGCTTCTTGGCGCGCTCATATTCCTCGAGGATGACAACGCCGGCGCCGGCACCACCGACAAAACCGTCACGGTCCTTGTCGAAGGCCCGCGAGGCTTCGGTCGGTGTGTCATTGTATTTCGTGGACATGGCGCCCATCGCGTCGAACAGGTTGGAGAGAGCCCAGTGGATCTCCTCGCAACCGCCGGCGAACATGACGTCCTGCTTGCCCCACTGGATCTGCTCGGCAGCAGCGCCAATACAGTGCAGCGAGGTGGTGCAGGCAGACGTGATGGAATAGTTCACGCCCAGGATCTTGAACGGCGTGGCCAGGGTTGCTGACGCTGTCGAGCTCATCGCCTTGGGAACCGCAAACGGTCCGATCCGGCGCGGGCCTTTGTCGCGGGTCACGTCAGCGGCGCTGACGATGGTACCGGCGGACGGGCCGCCAGACCCCATGATGATGCCGGTGCGCTCGTGAGAGATGTCACCTTCCGGCAGGCCAGCGTCCGCGATGGCCTGTTCCATGGCCATGTAGTTCCAGCCGGCGCCTTCGGACATGAAGCGATAGACCCGCTTGTCGACATGCTCGGCCGGATCGATCGACGGCTTGCCGCCGACCTGGCACTTGAAGCCGTGCTCGGCGAAGCTCTCCATGCGACCGATGCCGCTCTTGCCGTCCTTGAGGGACTGCGTGACTTCGGCAGCGTTGTTACCAATGGGCGAGATAACGCCCAGACCCGTGATTACGACACGACGCATAGTCCAACTCCTCGATCAGGCCATTTCGCCGGGCTGGAACAGACCGACGCGCATGTCCTTGGCAGTGTAGATGATCTTCCCGTCCGCTTCGACATGACCGTCGGAGATGGCCATGATCAGCTTGCGGCGAATGACGCGTTTGAAATGGATCACGTATTTCACCAGCTTGGTCTCCGGCGTGATCTGACCGGTGAATTTCACCTCGCCGACGCCGAGCGCACGACCCAGGCCCGGGCTGCCGCCCCAGCACAGGAAAAAGCCGGTCAGCTGCCACATCGCGTCAAGGCCGAGACAGCCGGGCATCACCGGATCGCCCTTGAAGTGGCAATCGAAGAACCAGAGGTCTTTCTTGATATCGAGTTCCGCCTCGATATAGCCCTTTCCGAATTCGCCGCCGTCATCATTGATCGTGGTGATGCGGTCCATCATCAGCATTGGCGGCGCCGGAAGCTTGGAGCGACCCTCGCCCCACATGCGGCCGTCGGAGGAGGCGATCAGGTCTTCGTAGCTGAAGGAGCTTTGGCGTTCAGTCATGTAGCCATTCAGTTGCGCCACAAGGGAGCGGCGGGTGCGCTCACCGGGCTGGGAAATGGGGCCCGGTCACGGAACGAACCGGGGACTTAGCGCAGAGCGGTATCACGCGTGAGAGTAGCGCTCAAGTTGGGGATGCCGTGAGCATCTGCAGCATTCGTGTCGCCACGCTCTTCACCATAGACGCCCCAGAGATGGCTGGCATCGGCCCAACCCCGGTAACCCTGTCCCTCGACACGGCACCACCCCGAGCGGCAGCGCTCCAGGGACAGGACAACCCCGGCCTCTGCGATCGCTTCCAGCGGCGCATCTTCCTCGGCGCGGGCGCGCAGCTCGGTCTCTGCCAGAGTGAAGACTGAGCGACGTCCGGACAGGATGGTCCGGTGCATCCAGGTGACCTCGCCTTCAGGGTCGCGCACACGGCGCCAGTCCTGGGTCTCGGCAATGATTTCCATGGGCAGGCCCGCCCGCAGATAGCGCCAGGCGATCGGATGGGCCTGTGACGGGCCGGAGCGTCCGTTGGCGACATCGAATTTCAGGCTGACATATCGCGGCACCGGTTGGCCTGATGGTGTGTCGTGTTCGCGTGTCTGGGCGTGCGCGGTTGCGCTGAGGGCCAAAACGGCAAGGCTGACGAACAGACGGTACATGGTAATCTCCCTGATCCATTCCCTCTGCCCGAACAGGGTGAACGCCCGGTAAACTCCGGCGTTGAACAGGAGGACTGAAATGGCCAAACGCAAACCGAATTGGGGCGTGGGTATCGCGCTGGGAATGGGTACGGGTGTTGCCCTTGGGTCCGCCCTTGGAAACATCGCCATGGGTGTTTCGCTCGGTGCCGCCATGGCTGTGGTCTGGGCCGTCGCGCTCGGCCAGGAAGCCGATTCACACGATGGTGATGGTGCAAATTCCGATGATGACCCTATATCCGATGTGGATGCCGACGATGGAGCGGCAGACTAACGGAGGGGAACATGGGTTTTCGTTTGGCGATTACGGGTGTCGCAGCCGCGCTTGCATCAGCAAGTCTCGGCGGGACGGATGCCTACGCACAGGACAATGAGATTACGGTTGAAACAACCGAGCTGGGTGACGGCATCTACATGTTGTCGACCGGGGTTGCCGGCAATCTCGGCCTGCTGGTCGGGCCGGATGGCGCGGTGCTGATCGATGACCAGCTGCCCAATACCGGAGAGCTGATCGAAGGTGCTGTTGTCGAGCTCGCCGGCGTCGAGGCGCCGCGTTTCATCGTCAATACGCACTATCACGGAGACCATGTCGGCGGTAATGCCCATTTTGCGGAACAGGGCTCGGTCATCGCCGCGCACCACAATATCCGCGCTCGCCTGGAGGCAACCTCACCGGTCTGGGCGCGACCGGCGACCTTGCCGATCCTGACCTTTGGCGACGATCTCAGCTTCCACATGAATGGCCAGACGGTCGAGGTCACGCACCTGCCGGACGCCCACACGGATGGCGATGCCATCGTCTATTTCCGCGAGGCCGATATCCTGCACATGGGTGATATCTTCTTCTCGGGCATGTTCCCCTTCATCGATCTCAGCGGCGGTGGAACGGTCGATGGCTTCATCGCGGCCATGCAGGCTGCGCATGACATGGTGTCCGACGATACCCAGATCATTCCAGGGCATGGTCCGATGTCGACGCGCGCGGACCTGATGCGGTCCATCGAGATGTTGCGCGAGACGTCGTTCCGGGTGCGCTCTCTGGTCGAGGGCGGCGCGGATCTGGAAGCCGTCCGTGCTGCCGAGCCGCTGGCGGATTTCCATG
>JAYZXG010000164.1:0-6012 GCA_036141435.1 Pseudomonadota bacterium
CCAGCGGCAGCGGCTTGCCCGTCTCGGCCTCGGCGCGCTTGAGCAAATCCTCCAGTGCTGCGTCATCCAACGCCTTGAGCACAAGCACCTGGCATCGGGACAGGAGCGCCGAATTGAGCTCGAAGGACGGGTTCTCGGTGGTCGCCCCGACCAGGGTCACCGTCCCCTCCTCCACCACGGGCAGGAACCCGTCCTGCTGGGCGCGATTGAAGCGGTGGATCTCGTCCACAAACAGCAGGGTTCCGCGGCCGGTTTGCCGCCGGGCCCGCGCACGCTCGAAAACTTTCTTGAGATCGGCAACGCCGGAGAAGACGGCCGAGAGCGGTTCAAACTCCAGCCCGCTATCCTCGGCCAGCAGGCGCGCGATTGTCGTCTTGCCGACACCGGGCGGGCCCCACAGGATCAGCGAAGCCAGACGCCCCTGTCGACGCATGCGCGCGATCGGGCCGTCACCGGCCAGAAGATGATCCTGCCCGATCACCTCGTCCAGCGCCTGCGGCCGCAACCGCTCGGCCAGGGGCTTGGGTGCCCCGGCCTCCAGGCCGGCTGATTCGAAGAGATCCGTCATACGCCCAGACTAGGCGTTGGCAGGCGGGCGGGAAACTCCGACCGCCGGGCAATCGCATCAATACAGTCGGATGTTGGCCTCGATCCGCTGGCCCCGGCGGATGACCGCGATGGGCCAGACTTCCTCGCCATCGAGCACGGCCAGCCCGTCCTCGAAATCATCAAGGTCAGCGATGCGACGTCCGTCGAGCTCGACGATACGGTCGCCCGGTCGGAACCCGAAGCGTGCGGCGACGGAGCGGCGCACGACATTGCGAACCACCAGCCCCTCTTCAAAGGAATCGATCCCGACGCTCTCGTTGAAGGCCGGTGAAAGTTCCAGCAGTGCGGTGCCGACAAAGGGGTTGGCGCCCTGGGGTTCATAAGGCACCGGATCGGCGATGCCCGGAGCCGGCAGGACCGGTACGTCCAGGAACAGCTCACGCCCGTCCCGCAGGACGGTGAAACGGGCATCATCCCCGGTCGCATGGGTGGCAAGGCGGAAGCGCGTGCCGCTGTCGTTATTAACCTCATGCCCGTCCACCGCGAGCACGATGTCTCCCTGGCGCAAACCGGCATCATCCGCCGCCGCATTGGGATAAATCTCGTTGATCAGCGCTCCGCGCGGACGATCCAGGCCGAAGGCGGCGGCCAGATCACTGGTGACCGGCTGCAGACGCGCGCCCAGCCAGGGCCGGATCAGCTCGCCTTCACTCATCGCCGTATCGACAATGCGGCTGACCAGATCGACCGGAATGGCAAACCCGATCCCGTTCGACCCACCCGAGCGCGAGAAGATCATCGTGTTCACGCCAATCAGCTCGCCATCCATGTTGACCAGCGCGCCCCCGGAATTACCCGGATTGATGGCGGCATCGGTCTGGATGAAGGAGGCAAAATCCGTGTCGCCCACATCGGTGCGCGCCAGGGCGGAAATAATGCCGCTGGTGACGGTCTGACCCACACCAAACGGATTACCGATCGCCAGCACCAGATCGCCGACCTCGCCCTCACCGCCCATGTCGAAGGGCAGGACCGGCAGTGGTTCGTCCGTCTCTACCTTCAGGATGGCGAGGTCCGACGCCTCGTCCGTCAACAGGATGACCGCTTCATACTCGCGCCGGTCGGCCAGGACCACGCGCAACTCATCTGCGCCCTGGACGACGTGATTATTGGTCACGATCACACCGGAGGCATCCACGATCACACCGGATCCCAGCGAGTTCTGTTCGCGTTCCCGCGTCCGGCGCGAGAAGAAGGACACCCGCTGCTGGACCGTACGGCTGGAATAGACGTTGACGACAGCTGGCGCGGCCTCGCGCACGATAGGCGCGAAAGACAGCTGGATCTGCGCCTGGCTCTCTGGCACCGCGCGATCGGTTGCAAAGGGAATGTCCTGCGCCAGGGACGGCGTTGTCAGGGCAAGCGAGGAAAGAATGAGAAGTGATCTGATCATGGGGTTCATATAGGCACACTTTCGGACATGAAAAAGGCGGCTCGCAAATGCTAAGCCGCCTTCTCCTGAACCTGTAATGACGAACGACTTACTCGTCGTTCATGTCGCTTTCGGCTTCGACGCGCGCGCGGTCAGCAGCACCCTTGGCTGCCGGGTCGCGGTCAACCAGCTCAATGACAGCCATCGGCGCGTTGTCGCCATGACGGAAGCCCGCCTTGAGGACGCGCGTGTAGCCGCCATTACGCTCGCCATAGCGGCCGCCCAGCGTGTCGAACAGCTTCTTGACCTGTTCTTCATTGCGAACCTTGGACATCGCCAGACGACGACCGTGCAGGTCGCCACGCTTTGCCAGCGTGATCAGCTTGTCCATGAACGGGGCCAGCTCCTTGGCTTTCGGGAGCGTGGTGACGATTTGCTCGTGCTCGATCAGCGACGCAGCCATATTGGCCAGCATGGCCTTGCGGTGCGAGGTCGTACGGTTGAGCTTGCGGTGTGCGATGCCGTGACGCATGGCTTTATCTCCTCAGGTCCGGTTCAGGCGCCTCTCGGCGGCTGCCTAGACGTGATCCTCAAAACGTTTGGCGAGATCTTCGATGTTCTCCGGCGGCCAGTTCGGCGCTTCCATACCCAGGTGGAGACCCATCTGGGCGAGAACTTCCTTGATCTCATTGAGCGACTTGCGGCCGAAGTTCGGGGTACGGAGCATTTCCGCCTCGGACTTCTGGATCAGGTCGCCGATGTAAACAATGTTGTCGTTCTTCAGGCAGTTTGCCGAACGAACAGACAGCTCCAGCTCGTCGACCTTGCGCAGCAGCGCCGGGTTGAAGTCGAGCTCCGGCTTGTCGTCTTCCGCAGGACGGCTTTCGACAGCCTCTTCAAAGTTGATGAAGATCTGGAACTGGTCCTGCAGGATGCGCGCAGCAAAAGCGACAGCGTCTTCCGGCGAGACCGTACCATCCGTCTCAACTTCAAGATTCAGTTTGTCATAGTCGAGAACCTGGCCCTCGCGGGTGTTCTCGACATTGTAGGACACGCGCTTGACCGGGCTGTACAGGCTGTCGACGCCGATCAGGCCGATCGGAGCATCTTCCGGACGGTTGCGATCGGACGGGACATAGCCCTTGCCGGTGTTGACGGTGAATTCCATGCGGATTTCAGCGCCTTCGTCGAGCGTGCACAGGACCAGGTCCTTGTTGACGATTTCGACGTCTGCGGTTTCCTCGATGTCACCCGCCGTGACGATGCCCGGACCGGTCTTGGTCAGAACAACGCGCTTGGGCCCTTCACCATGCATACGCAGAGCGATCTGCTTGATGTTCAGGATGATGTCCGTGACGTCCTCGCGAACACCGTCGATCGAGGAGAACTCGTGCACCACACCATCGATGTGAACATTCGTAATCGCCGCACCCTGAAGAGAGGACAGCAGCACACGACGCAGAGCATTGCCCAGTGTCATGCCAAAGCCACGCTCCAGCGGCTCGGCGACAATCTTGGCCTGACGCTCCGGATCATGACCCGGTTTGATCTCCGGCTTCATCGGACGAATGAGTTCTTGCCAGTTCTTTTCGATCACGTTCTTACTGCCCCTTCATCAGCCGGCGACAGGGCGCCGGCGCGTACATACAGGCGAAAACCAATGCGGCGTCTTATACGCGACGACGCTTCGGCGGACGGCAACCATTGTGCGGAATCGGCGTCACGTCCTGGATGGTGGTGATTGTGAAACCAACAGCTTGCAGAGCGCGCAGCGCAGACTCACGACCCGAACCCGGACCAGAGACCTTGACTTCCAGCGTCTTCATGCCGTGCTCAATGGCTTTCTTGCCCGCATCCTCTGCTGCCATCTGAGCGGCATAGGGGGTGGACTTGCGAGAGCCCTTGAAACCCATGTGACCGGCAGACGACCAGGAAATAGCATTGCCCTGGGCATCGGTGATGGTCACCATAGTGTTGTTGAAGCTGGAATTCACGTGGGCAACACCCGACGTGATATTCTTGCGCTCGCGGCGTTTAACGCGGCCGGTATCTTTAGCCATGGTTCAGGCCCTACTTCTTCTTGCCGGCAATCGGCTTGGCCGGACCTTTACGGGTGCGCGCATTGGTGTGCGTGCGCTGACCGCGAACCGGCAGACCACGACGGTGGCGCAGGCCGCGGTAGTTACCGAGGTCCATAAGACGTTTGATGTTCACAGCGACTTCACGGCGCAGGTCACCTTCCACGGTGTGATCACGGTCGATCACTTCGCGGATTTGCAGGATCTCTGCATCGGTCAGGTCACTGACACGGCGCTCGGGGGTGATGGACACCTGCTCACAGATGTCCTTCGCCTTGGCCGGGCCAATGCCGTGGATATAGCGAAGCGCGATCATTACGCGCTTGTTCGTCGGAATGTTGACGCCGGCAATACGGGCCACGATCCATCTCCTAATTCAGAACGCCATTCAGGGACGAAACATTGGGCCACCTTTCGGTTGCCTCGAATGTTCGCCCGCTTTTGCGAAGGGCGCTATCTACAGTCTGTGTTGCGCCCCCGTCAATGGGGTTGCAACACGCTTTATTCACTTCTCGTCCAAAGCAACTGCAATTGATGCAGCTACAGCGTCCATTGAGCCCATTCCGTCGACCTCTTTCAGCTTGCCCTGGTTGGCAAAGAAAGGGATCAGCGGTGCGGTCTGGTCGTAATAGACTTTGAGACGGTTACGGATGACTTCTTCAGTGTCATCCGGACGCCCCTCTTCCTCGGCTCGCTTGACCAGGCGCTGGACGAGCGCTTCGTCAACAACCTTCAGCTCGACAACCGTGTCGACCTGAGTGCCACGATCCGCGAGCAACTGGTCCAGGGCTTCCGCCTGGGCCACCGTCCGCGGGAAACCATCAAAGATGGCTCCGCCTGCGGCTTCCGCTTCCGGAAGACGCTCGGCAATCAATTCGATTACAATCTCGTCGGACACCAGCTCACCGGCGTCGATAATCGCAGCAATGCGCTTACCGAGCTCGGAGCCCGCAGCCTTGGCTGCGCGGAGCATGTCACCGGTGGAGAGCTGAACCCAGCCGCGCTCGGCAACGAGTCGCTTGGCCTGGGTGCCCTTGCCGCTGCCCGGCGGTCCGAAAAGAATGATGTTCATCGCTTGCGCCCCCGCAGCTTCGACTTCTTGATCAGGCCTTCATACTGGTGGGCCAGCAGATGCGACTGAACCTGAGAGATCGTGTCCATCGTCACCGAGACGATGATCAGGATCGAGGTGCCACCCAGCGCCGTGTTCGGCGAGAGCACCATCGGAACCACACAGATCAGCGTCAGATAGAGCGCGCCAATCAGAGTCAGGCGGGACAGGACATAGTCCAGATATTCCGCCGTGCGCTTGCCGGGGCGAATACCCGGCAGGAAGCCACCGTACTTGCGGAGATTGTCCGCAGTGTCTTCCGGGTTGAACACCACGGAGGTGTAGAAGAAACAGAAGAAAATGATCATCGCGGCGTACACGATCAGGAAGGGCAGAGAGCCCACCTGCATGTAAGCGATGATATTGCCCAGCACGCCACCGGTCGTCTGCGTGTTAAAGCTGGCCAGCGTCTGCGGCATGAACAGGAGCGACGAGGCAAAGATCGGCGGGATCACGCCAGCCGTGTTCAGCTTGAGCGGCAGGAAGGAGCTTTCGCCGCCCATCATCCGGTTGCCCTGCTGGCGCTTCGGGTACTGGACCAGAAGCCGGCGCTGGGAGCGCTCGACAAAGACCACCAGGGTCAGGCCTGCGATCACCAGGCCAACGCCGCCAAGCAGGACGCCGCCGGACAGCGTGCCACTCTCTGCGGCTGCAAAGGCACCACCGATCAGGCTCGGGACCGCAGCAACGATACCTGCGAAAATGATGAGAGAGACGCCATTGCCAATGCCGCGTGCAGTGATTTGCTCACCCAGCCACAGCAGCAGCATCGTGCCACCCACAAGGGTCGTGACCGTGGACACGAGGAAGAAGATCCCCGGATTTACGGCCAGTGCATTGCC
>JAYZXG010000165.1:0-6372 GCA_036141435.1 Pseudomonadota bacterium
TCATAACGCGTCGTGTTGGCCAGCATGTTCCACGCCCCGCCATTGCCCGCGCGGAAGCCTCCGAAAGCGTAGATGTGTTCCCCATGACCGACCAGGTTAGGGTGATGGCGCGGTTCTGGCAGCGAAGCGGTCTCTCTCCAGGGAGGGCCGCCGCAACCAACAACGAGTTCGTCCGTTCCGGGTATCTGGTGTGAGCGGACGAACGCTCGATCAGTTATGCCAAGGGTGCCGTCGGAACTTATGAAACCACCCGCGACGTAGATGTCTCGATTGAGCGCTGCGGGGTAAATCTCCTGCACGGAGATAGGCAAAGGATTGTTTGAAACCCAAAGTTCGTTCGGGGAAACGCCGAGAACATCGCTGCGGCGGATCCGGCAGCGTGCGCGCGAATGGGTAGCGGTCGCCTCAGCGTTGCCACTCGTCATCGTCGCAACGGTGCCCGCCGCGCCGAGCATGAAAGTCCGTCTGGAAAACACCATCATCCGCTCCTCCACTTTGAACCAAGCCTAGCGGAGATTCTGCCTGTCGTGTCTCACGAATTGGTCAGGCGTGAACGGCAGCGCGCATTTGCTTGGAATCACGCCAATTGTTAAGACTTGGTGACAGACAGACCGCCTGATTCACGCGCGCGCACGCGAGCGCGAGAGACGGGCGGCGAATTCCTTGTAGGACAGGCCTTTCCGGCTCGTTCGGCATCAATGAAAGAGACCCGCTTTGAGCGATCACGACGACGACCTGACAGCATCTGATTCTGGCCTTCCGGAAGGTGTAGGCAATATCGCCATCGAAGAGGAGATGCGCCGCTCCTATCTCGATTACGCCATGAGCGTGATCGTCAGCCGCGCCATTCCGGATTCGCGTGACGGTCTCAAGCCGGTTCACCGCCGGATCCTCTACACGATGCATGAGAACGGTCAGACGCACGAGAAGGCCTATCGCAAGTGTGCGACCGCCGTCGGTGACGTCATGGGTCGTTATCACCCGCACGGTGACCAGGCCGTCTATGACGCGCTGGTGCGCCTGGCGCAGGACTGGTCCATGCGCGTGCCGCTGATCGACGGCCAGGGCAATTTCGGTTCCATCGATGGTGACCCGCCGGCCGCCTATCGTTACACCGAGAGCCGGATGGAAAAGGTCGCGCAGTCGCTGCTGGCCGATATCGACAAGGATACGGTGGATTTCGTCGAGAACTACTCCGCCGAGCGCCAGGAACCGACCGTCCTGCCGGCCCGTTTCCCGAACCTTCTGGTCAATGGGGCCAATGGTATCGCCGTGGGCATGGCAACGAATATCCCGCCGCACAATCCCGGTGAGGTGATCGACGCCTCGCTGGCCCTGTTGGACAATCCGGACCTGTCGGAAGAGGAATTCCTCGACATCCTGCCGGGACCGGACTTCCCGACCGGTGGCCTGATCCTTGGCCGCGCCGGTGCGCGCAGCGCCATCCAGACCGGCCGTGGCTCCATCGTCATGCGCGCCAAGACCGATTTCGAAGAGGTCCGCAGCGGTCGCCAGGCCATTATCGTCACGGAAATTCCCTACCAGGTGAACAAGGCGACGATGATCGAGAAAATCGCGGAACTTGTCCGCGACAAGAAGATCGAGGGTATTGCCGACCTGCGCGACGAGAGTGACCATTCCGGTATCCGTGTCGTCATCGAGCTCAAGCGTGATGCCAATGGCGATGTGGTCCTGAACCAGCTCTTCCGCTGGTCCTCCATGCAGACGAGTTTCGGCGCCAACATGCTGTCGCTGGTCGATGGTCGCCCGCAATTGCTGGGCGCGCGCGAGATCATCAAGGTGTTCCTGCGTTTCCGCGAGGAAGTGGTTGCCCGGCGCGCCAAGTTCGAACTGAACAAGGCCCGCGATCGTGCGCACGTCATCATTGGCCTGGCCCTGGCTGTCGCCAATATCGACGAGGTCATCGCCCTGATCCGCAATGCGCCGAACCCGACGGAAGCACGCGAGCAGTTGATGGCCCGTGAGTGGCCGGCCGCCGATGTCGCGCCGCTGGTTGAATTGGTCGCGGATCCGCGCTCCATGCTGACCTCGAACGGCACGCTGCGCCTCACCGAGGAACAGGCCCGCGCCATTCTCGAACTGCGCCTCAACCGCCTGACCGGTCTGGGTCGCGACGAGCTGGGCAATGAAGCCAAGACGCTGGCCGAGGAGATCGAGGACCTGCTCGACATCCTGCGTTCGCGTGCCCGCGTGCTCGACATCATCCGCACCGAAATGCTGGAAGTGCGCGAGAATTACGCGACGCCGCGCCGCTCCGAATTCATGGATGGTGGCCTCGACTTCGAGGACGAGGATCTCATCCCGCGCGAGGAAATGGTCGTTACGGTCACGCATGGCGGTTACGCCAAGCGTACGGCGCTGTCCGACTATCGGGCCCAGCGTCGTGGCGGCAAGGGCCGCGCCGGAATGGCGACCAAGGACGAGGATTTCATCTCGACCCTGTTCGTGGCCTCCACCCACGCGCCGCTCCTGTTCTTCTCCAACAAGGGCATGGTTTACAAGACCAAGACCTGGCGCCTGCCGCTCGGCGCGCCGAACACCAAGGGCAAGGCCCTGGTGAACCTTCTGCCGCTGGACCAGGGTGAGACCATCACCTCGATCATGGCGCTGCCGGAGGATGAGAGCACCTGGGCAGACCTCAACGTCATGTTCGCGACCAAGTCCGGCACGGTGCGTCGCAACAAGCTGTCCGACTTCGTCCAGGTCAACCGTAATGGCAAGATCGCCATGAAGCTGGAAGGTGAGGAGGAGCGCATTATCGATGTTCGCCTCTGCACCGAGCAGGATGATGTCTTCCTGGTCTCTGACCGCGGTCGCGCCATCCGCTTCCCGGTCACCGATGTGCGTGTCTTTGCCGGCCGCAACTCGATCGGAGTTCGCGGTATCCGCATGGGTGCCGACGACAATCTGATCTCCATGGCCATCCTGCGTCATGTGGATGTGACGCCGGCCGAGGCCCGCGCCTACATGAAACACGCCACCGCCATGCGCCGTGCGCTGGGCGATGACGAGGCTGATCTGCCGACGACGGAGCCGGCCGAGGAGGGTGATGAGGCGGCTCTGACGCCGGAACGCATCGCCGAGCTGGGTGCGGCCGAGCAATTCCTGCTGACGGTTGGCGCGGACGGCATGGGCAAGCGTTCATCGGCCTATGACTACCGTGTCATGGGACGGGGCAATCAGGGTGTCGCTGCGCAGGATCTGTCCCGCGGCGCCATGCTGGCGGCCAGCTTCCCGGTCGAGGACGCCGACCAGATCATGGCTGTTACCGATGGGGGCCAGCTGATCCGCTTCCCGATCGACGGGGTGCGTATCGCCGGTCGTTCGACCCGCGGTGTCCGCCTGATCCGCCTGAATGGCGAGGAACAGGTGGTGGCCGTCGTCCGCATCGAGGATGCCGGGGATGACGAGGCAGCAGACGCAGACGGCGCGACCGAAGGGGATGCACCGGAAGCCTCCGGCGATGAAGGCGGCGAGGCTTGATCGAAACGTCGGTCCTGCTCAGCTTCATCGCGGCGACGATCGCCCTGATCCTGCTGCCGGGACCGAATATTGCCGTCATCGTCGCGACAGGGGCCAGTCATGGTCCGCGCGCGGCGTTGACGGTGGTCGTTGGAACAACGCTCGCCGAAGCGGTCCAGATCGCCCTTGTCGTTGCCGGGCTCGGGGCCTTGCTCACCGCCTATTCCTGGGCGTTCAGCGTCGTCAAATGGGCGGGTATTGCCTATCTGGTATGGCTGGGCATCTCGGCGATCCGCGCTCCTGTGATGCAACAGGCCGAGCCGCTGCACAGTGCGTTGTTCATGCGCGGCGCAGCCACGGCGCTTGCCAACCCCAAGACCATGCTTTTCCACGCAGCTTTCCTGCCGCTGTTTGTAGATGCCTCGCGGCCCGTCGCGATGCAGTTCATAATCCTGTCCGCGGTCTTCCTGGCCACGGCCTTTGTGCTGGACAGCGTTTATGCGATCGCCAGCGGGCAGTTATCGCGGCTGTTGCGCGGCGAGGGGTTCAAGCGTTGGGTCAATCGCCTGTCCGGCGGGGCCATGCTGCTGGCGGCCGGTTGGCTGGCCCTGCGCCGGTCCCACTAAACGCGCCACACATCAAGCCGTTGATCTTCAAGCCTGCATCTGCAACAGATATCGCCTGATTTTTGGATACCGGGCGGGGCATCCCGTCATTCAGCGGTATCAGCAATACGGACGGGCCTTCCATGCCGCGCACCGCGCTCTACCCGGGCACTTTCGACCCGCTGACCAATGGCCATCTCGATATCATCGGGCGGGCGGTGAAACTGGTCGACAAGCTGATCATCGGTGTGGCGATCAACGAAGCCAAGAAACCGCTCTTCTCGCTGGAGGAGCGGGTCCGGATCGTCGAGGAAGAAGTCTCGCACCTCGCCGAGGCTGCGGAGATCGAAGTGCGGCCCTTTGACGGATTGCTGATGCATTTTGCCGAGCAGGTGGGCGCCCAGTCCATCGTCCGTGGCCTGCGCGCGGTGTCCGATTTTGAATATGAATTCCAGATGGTTGCGATGAATCAGCAGCTGAATGACGAGATCGAGACCCTGTTCCTGATGGCCGATCCGCGTCACCAGGCCATCGCCTCGCGTCTCGTCAAGGAAATCGCTGCCCTGGGTGGCGATATCTCGTCTTTTGTCCCGGCGCGGATTGAAGCCCGCCTCAAGGAGCGTTTTGCGTGATCATGCGTTTATCTCTGTCTACTGCCCTGGCCCTCGCCCTGACGACTGCGGCCTGCGCCCGCGAGGCCGCCAGCGAAACCGAAGCTGAAACCAGCACCGAGACGGCCGTTGCTGCAGCGACTGAAGTCGCCGTGCAGGAACCCGTCGTGACCTATGAGTTCCCGGAAGATGCTTGGCGCGACCTGGATCCGGAAAACACGCTCTATATCGAGACGGACCACGGACGGATTGTCGTCGAGCTGGCGCCTGAATTCGCTCCGATCCATGTGGATCGCATGAAGACGCTGGCGCGCGACCAGTTCTATGACTTCCTGATCTGGCATCGCGTGATCGACGGTTTCATGGCCCAGGGCGGCGGTTCGCGGGCCAATCCGAACCACGGTACGGACCTGCCCAACATGCAGGCCGAGTTCACGCTCAGCCGCGGACCGGAGCTGGAGCTGTCCGAGCTCATGGATCGCCAGGTCAGCCCGTCCATCCCGCAGGTTGGCAAGGCCGGTTTCTGGAATTCCTTCCCGGCCGGCACCCAGCCGATCGCCCAGTCGATGATCACGGCCACAGGCCAGGTCCAGAGCTGGCTGCTGCATTGTCGGGGCGCGGCCGCGATGGCGCGCACCAATGACCCGAACTCGGCGGGCAGCCAGTTTTACATCACCCGCGGCGATGCCGAGCATCTCAACGCGACCTACACGGTCTGGGGTCGGGTCCGCCATGGTCAGGACGCGGTCGATGCTATTGCCGTCGGCACGCATTTCCAGGACCCGGGCTTCACGCCGGACGTCATCCGCTCCATGCGCGTGGAAGCGGACCTGGATGAAGGCGAACGCACCCCGGTTCAGGTTGTCGACACGGATCATCCGTCGTTTGCAGCTTATCTCGACACACTGCGCGACGCATCCGGCGCCCTGCCGGATGTTTGCGAAATTGATATTCCCACACGAATTCAGGACTAAACAGACATGGCTGACGAAAAAATCGTATTCACCCTTGATGGCGGTGATGTTGTAATCGGACTGCGTCCGGACCTGGCCCCGAAACACGTGGCCCAGATCACCAAGCTGGTCAAAGACGGCTTTTATGATGGCCTGACCTTCCATCGTGTCATCGACGGTTTTGTTGCGCAGGGCGGTTGCCCGAACGGCAATGGCATGGGCGGTTCCGGCACCAATATCGAAGCCGAGTTTAATGCCGAGCCGCACGTGCGGGGCACCATGTCCATGGCGCGCGCTGCGGACCCGAACTCTGCATCCAGCCAGTTCTTCATCTGCCTGGACGAAGTGCCTTACCTCAACAATCAGTACACCGTCTGGGGCCAGGTTGAATCCGGCATGGAACATGTCGACGCGCTGCCCAAGGGCGAGCCGCCGCGCGCGCCGGGAAAGATCATCAACGCTGTTGTCATCGCGGCCTCGGCCTTGAGATGGATAAAGACAGTTTCACGAGAGGCGGCCGAGGGCCGCCTCAAGTCTATCTACGACCGGGTCGCCGGGCCGGACGGTCAGATCGACAACATCCTGGCGTCACACAGCCTGCGCCCGCACACGCTGGAGGGCCATATGGCCCTCTACAAGGCGACGCTGCACCATTTCGGCAATACGCTCGACAAGGCCTATCTGGAAACGATCGGGACCTATGTCAGCGGGTTGAACGCG
>JAYZXG010000166.1:0-3326 GCA_036141435.1 Pseudomonadota bacterium
AGGGCGGGCTGGGCCTGTCTGTCACCGGCAATGTCATGGTCGACAAACGCTATCTCGAGCGCGCGGCCAACATCGTCATCGATGGAGAGCAGTCTGACGCTCAACTGGCCGGGCTTTCGAAAATGGCGGAGGCTGGCCGGGTAGATGGAGGCCATATCTGGATGCAGATCTCCCATGCCGGCCGCCAGTCACCCAAGGCCATCGCCACCGAGCCGGTGGCCCCGTCCGCGATCGGAGAAGTGGCCTTGCCGGGCGGCCTGTTTGCAAAACCGCGGGCACTGACGGTGGACGAAATCCAGAATGTGATCGGGCGCTTCGCCCATACGGCGACCGTCGCCAAGCTGACCGGATTTACCGGGGTGCAGATCCATTCCGCGCACGGCTACCTGCTGTCGGAGTTTCTCAATCCCCTGATCAACCAGCGAGAGGATGAATGGGGCGGCTCGCTGCAAAACCGCGCGCGCTTGCTGCTGGAGATCATCGCCGCCGTCCGTGCAGCCGTCGGGTCGGACTATCCGATCGGGGTCAAGCTCAACTCCTCTGACTTCCAGAAGGGCGGCTTTGCGCTGGATGAATGCATCAGCGTTGTCGGCATGCTGGAACAGGCCGGCGTGGACCTGGTCGAAATTTCCGGCGGCAATTACGAACAGCCCGCCCTGCTTGGCATTGAAGGCCTGGAACCGGTCTACAAGGACGAGACGGCGGTGAAGGCGTCAACGCGTGCCCGCGAAGCCTATTTCCTGAATTATGCAACAGCCATCCGCAAGAACTGCAATGTTCCGCTGATGGTCACTGGTGGTTTCCGTTCCCGCGAGGCCATGCTGGCGGCCCTCAATGAAGACGATATCCAGGTCATCGGCCTGGCGCGACCGCTCTGCGTTGATACGGACCTGCCGGAGCGCCTGATCGAAGGATCACTGGATCAGCTGATCTCCTGGGAAGACACGCTCGCGCTGGGACCGGGCATTTTCGGACCTCAGAGCTCGAATCCCACGCTGCGGGCCATGAACGGCTTTGCCAACATGGCCTTCTTCTACCGCAATATCCTGCGCCTTGGCGAAGGACGCCCGACCAAGCGCAAGATGAATCTGTTGTTTGCCTTCATCAAACACCAGATGACCGACGCAAAGGACGCGAAAAACCTCAAGCGCTAGGCGCGCGGCGTGAAGCGGCGGATGGAGCCGGAATAGCTCATCACCGGACGGTCATCGGAATAGATCATCCCGCGCACGAAAATGGTGGACTTGCCCATGCGGGTGACCTCGCCCCGGCTGGTTACCAGCTCGCCCTCGCGTGCACCATCGAGGAATTCCGTGTTCAGGGTCATGGTGACCCCCATGCTGCCGTCCTCGAACGCATCCCAGGCGATCGAGAACAGCATGAAGTCCGCGAAAGTGGTGAGGCATCCGCCATAAACGGCACCTGCTGAATTCAGGTGTTTGTGCTGGGCCCTGAAAGCACCGATGACACCGTCCTCGTCCACGGTGCGGTAGAAGGGCCCGGCAAGGCTCTCGAACGGCTCCTCGGGCCAGTATTGCCACCCCTTGAACTCGCCCTCGCTCTGGATCTGCGGTGTCACGCTCAGCCCTTCCTGTCTTCGCGCCAGCGGATCAGGCCTTCCTGGGTCGCCGAGGCGATCAGCTTGCCATCCCGCGTGAACAGGTGGCCGCGGTTGAAACCGCGCGACCCGCCCGACCACGGGCTGTCGCAGGCATAGAGCAGCCAGTCATCCATGCGCACATCATCATGGAACCACAGCGCATGATCGAGGCTGGCCGTCTGCATTTGCGGCATCAACCAGTTCACACCGTGCGGCTTCATGCTGGTGCCGAGCAGGGTCATGTCCGAGGCATAGGCCAGGATCGCACGATGCATGATCGGATCATCACCGACCGGGCCTGAGGTGCGGATCCAGGTCTGGCGCAGACCGTTGCGAACCTCGTTTTCCGGGTCCAGCCAGCTTTCAACGGGGCGCAGTTCTATGGCCCGGGGCCGGGTCATGAAATCGACGAAGGCCTTGGGGAAACGATCGCGATAGCGCTCGGCGATTTCCGCTTCTGTCTCCAGCTCCTCCGGTTGCGGCACATCCGGCATCTCGGCCTGGTGCTCGAGACCCTTTTCCTGTCGCTGGAAGGAGGCTGTCATGTTGAGGATCGGCTTGCCACGCTGAATGGCAATAACGCGCCGGTTGGAAAAACTCCCCCCGTCATAATCGCGTTCGACCCGGAAGATGATCGGCAGCTTCTCGTCGCCCGGGCGCATGAAATAGGCGTGCAGCGAGTGCGCGACACGATCCTCATCCACCGAACCGACCGCAGACATCAGCGCCTGGGCGATCACCTGACCGCCAAAAACCCGGCCCTGACCGCCCGGATTGCGCTTGCCGCGATAAAGATCCTTGTCCAGTTCCTCGACCGTCAGCAGGTCGACCAGCGCACCGGGCGCTTCCTCCAGCGTGGGGCGTCGTTCTTCTGTTTCTTGCATGATGATGGGACCAGCCGTCTGTGTTTGTTTTTGCCATTTTGGGTGCGCTTGCGAAAAAAGCCAGCCTTGGCGTGCAGCGTTTGAGAAACTTGCACTTTGTGACGGGCATGCTATCCGCCCCGCAACACAGCGGGAGATCCTCATGTCAGACAAGATCATCGTCACCGGCGCCCTGGGCATTCTGGGCCAGGCCGTCGTCGCTCACCTGGTCAAGACCGGAGCAAGCGTCACAGCGATTGATCTGGCTGCCGATACCGGCTCCAGCGCAGCGCAGCACGTCATCGGCGGTGTCGACCTGACCGATGAGGCCGCAGTCCAGGCGGCCTTCGCCTCGGCGAAGGAAAAGATGGGGGGCCTGACCGGCATCGCCCATGTCGCCGGCGGTTTCATCTGGCAGACGGTTGCTGACGGCGAGATCGACGGTTTCGACAATATGTTCCGAATCAATCTGAAAACCGCCGCGATCGCCTCGCGCACGGCGTTTTCCCTGTTCGAAGGCGAAGCGGCGATCGTCAATATCGGCGCGTCCGCCGTCAAAGCACCGGGCCTGGGCATGGCAGCCTACACGGCCTCGAAAGCGGGTGTGCACGCACTCACCGAAAGCCTGGCGGAAGAGGGTGCTGGCGCCGGCGTCCGCGTCAACGCAGTCCTGCCGACCATCCTCGACACCCCGACCAACCGTGCGGACATGCCCGATGCAGATACCTCCGGCTGGGTGAAACCGGAAGCGGCGGCTGAGGTGATCGGATTTCTTTTGTCCGGCAGCAGCCGCGCGATTTCCGGCGCGCTGGTCCCGGTCAATCGGGGCGGATAGGGCTTTAAACCACCGAAACACTTGTCAT
>JAYZXG010000167.1:0-16213 GCA_036141435.1 Pseudomonadota bacterium
GTGTCTGAGGTCAGACTTAGCGAGCTTTTCGTGGATTCCAAAAGAAAAGCCGCCGGCATCCACCGGCGGCTAGCAGTCCCGTCCGGGCATGGGCGCTATTTCAGCTGACGCTTGGTGATGTTCTCGTACATCTTGCCATAGGGCGGAGCGAGCAGGCGTGACGGGTGCCATTTGCCGGTGTGGAAGACCGAGCGATTATGGCTGAACACCTCAAACCCGGTCTCGCCGTGATAGGCACCCTGGCCGGACGCTCCGATGCCACCAAATGGCAGGTCCGGAATCGACAGGTGCAGCAGGTTGATATTCACCCCAACGCCACCGGACAGGGTGGAACCGAGTACGCGATCCGCCTCGGCCTTGTCGGTCGTGTAGACGTAGAGCGCCAGCGGGTGATCCCGGTCACTGATGTAATCCGTGGCCTGGTCGAGATCGTCATAACCCAGGACCGGCAGGACTGGGCCGAAAATCTCTTCTTCCAGAAGCTTGGACTCCGCGGGCAGGTTCAGCACGACCGTCGGCGGTATCTTGCGTCGCGCCTTGGCCTCGTCCGCATCATGTGTGGGCTGGAGGATGGTGGCGCCCGCAGCCCGGGCGTCCTCGATCATGTCATGCAGGCGTTGATAGTGGCGATCTGAAACGATGGCCGAATAGCTGTCATCGGTGGCCGCATCTTCGAACTGGGCTTCGGCGACGGCGATAATGGCTGCCGCAACCTCTTCCTCGCGCCCGTTGGGCGCCAGGACATAATCGGGCGCGACACACGTCTGTCCGGAATTGAACAGCTTGCCCCAGGTGATGGACTTGGCAGCGCTTTCAACGGGATAGTCCGCAGTGACGATGGCGGGCGATTTGCCGCCGAGTTCGAGTGTCACGGGGACCAGGTTTTCAGCAGCAGCCTTGGCCACCAACCGACCGACCTGGGTCGAGCCGGTATAGAAGAGATGGTCGAATTTGAGCTGGGTAAAGGCCTGCCCGACTGCAGGACCACCCGTGATGACGGCCACCTGGTCCTCGTCGAAATGCTGACCGATCAGCGTCTTGATCAGCTCCGAGGTGGCCGGGGTGTATTCTGATGGCTTGAGCATTGCCCGACAGCCGGCGCCCAGGGCGGCGACGAGTGGTGCCAGGGCCAGCTGGAACGGGTAGTTCCACGGCGCCACGATGCCGGCAACACCCACGGGGTCGCGCCG
The DNA here is from genome assembly GCA_036141435.1 of Pseudomonadota bacterium. Lineage (GTDB taxonomy): Bacteria > Pseudomonadota > Alphaproteobacteria > Caulobacterales > Maricaulaceae > Maricaulis. The sequence goes on from JAYZXG010000167.1 coordinate 1,191, forward strand.
GATATAGGCCTTGCCCGGTTTCAGGTTCAGCGGCACGGAGACCTTCTTGGGCTTCATCCACTGCTTGAGGTGCTTGGCCGTATGTTCTGCGTCGTTGATGACAAAAACGATCTCGCCCAGCACGCTTTCCTGCTTGGCCCGGCAGGAAAAATCCTGATTGATGGCCTCACAAATCGCATCAACATTATCCCGGCACAGCTTTGCAATCTTGGCCAGGTCCGCCTTGCGATTCTCAAGCGAGCGCTGCCTGTCGGCCCGGAAGGCCGATTTCTGCGTCCCGAGAATGGATTTCATCCGCTCGATTTGTTTGGATTCTGCATCACTCATGATGGTCTCCTCAGGCGTTGTCTTCCGCGATCATGGCTGCGGCTCTTGTTGCGATCATGATGGTGGGCGCATTGGTATTGCCACCTACGAGACGCGGCATGACCGAGGCGTCGATCACGCGCAGCCCCTCAACGCCCTTGACGCGGCAGCGGCTGTCAACGACGGACAGGTCTCCGGAGCCCATCGCGCAGGTCGAGGTGGGGTGGTAGAGCGTTTCAGCCCTGTTTCGAACATCATCCATCAACTCAGCGCGACTGGTGACGTGCGCACCGGGATAGCGTTCTTCCTTGCGGTCGAAATCGAAGGCAGGTGCACGCAGGATTTCCCGAACCTTGGCCAGGCCGTCCGTCATCACATCGGCATCGAACGCCTCGTCCAGGTAGTTGGGCTGGATCAGGGGGTGGTCATTCGGGTCCGTGGATTTCAGACGGATCTCGCCGCGACTGCGCGGATAAAGCTGGCAGACATGCAAGGTCACGCCATGACCCCAGGCCTTTTCGATACCGTGCGGGTTGGAGATCGCCGGGATGAATACAAGCTGCAGGTCGGGCAGCTCTTCGGCGTAGGCGGACTTGATAAAGGCGCCACCCTGGACCGGGTTCACAAAGGCCGGGCCATCACCCATCAGCACCATGCGGCCCATCATGTAGACATGGTGGGGAATGGAGCGAAGAGAATTGCCGATCGAGATCGAGGACTTCGTCCAGATCTGGGCCGTGACGTCGAGATGGTCCTGCAGGTTCTTGCCAACGCCCGGGAGGTCGTGCTCGACGCTGACCCCGGCCTCGCGCAGTTCATCGGCCGGGCCGATGCCGGACAGCAGCAGGGTCTGGGGTGAGTTGATCGCACCACCGGAGAGGATGACTTCCTTGCGCGCTTTCAGCTCGGTAACCGTGCCATCGATCTCGACTTCCACACCGGTCGCACGACCATTCTCGATGATGATCTTGCGCACCATGGTCTTGATCGAGACCGAGCAGTTCGAGCGATCTAGCGCCGGGCGCAGGAAAGCGTCGGCGGCGCTGCAACGCTTGCCGTCGCGCTGTGTGACCTGGTACGGGCCGAAACCTTCCTGTTCGGGGCCGTTGAAGTCCGCATTGCGCTTGTATTGCAGCTGGTCACCGGCCTTGAAGAATGCCTCGGTCAGAGGGTTGAGCGGGGTGATGTCCTCGACGGAAAGCGGGCCTCCGGCGCCGTGCAGGTCGGAGGCGCCACGTTGCTGGTCCTGGACTTCCTTGAATGCGGGCAGGGCATTGTTCCAGCCCCAGCCTTCGGCGCCATAAGTCTGCTCCCACTCGTCGAAATTCTCCTTGGCGCCACGCATGTAGTGCATGGCATTGATCGAGGAGGAACCGCCCAGCGTTTTACCCCGCGGCCAGAGCAGTTTGCGATCCTTCAGATTCTTCTGTGGCTCTGTCCAATAGCCCCAGTTGAATTCCTCGCCGGTCACGGCAAATTGCAGCAACATCGGCGTGCGGATGATAGCGCTGTTATCCGAGCCACCGGCCTCCAGGACGCAGACACTGATCTCGGGATCGCGTGACAGGCGTTCCGCAACGGTACAGCCCGCCGAGCCCGCGCCACAGACAATGTAGTCAAACTCGGTTTCACTCATCTCCGGCCTCCGTTGGCTCTTCATTGTTGTCGATCGGGGCGCCGTAATGTGCGGCGAGGGCGCGCATCGCGATCAGCGATTCCTCGGTCCGGGCTGTCCAGGTGGGATCCGCCGCAGTGCGGGCGATAACGATCCCGCGCTGTTCATCGACCCAGACATACTGTCCGTATACCCCGGCCATGAAGTATTCGCCGTCATAGTTCTCGGGCACCCAGAAATGCAGGCCATAGCCGCGATGAGCGTAGACCCCGTCCGGTCCCGGTTCCTGGAAATCGGCATTCGGGCGGGTGGCGGCAACCACCCAGCCTTCCGGCACCAGTTGTTCGCCCTGCCAATTGCCGTTCTGCAGATAGAACTGGCCGAAGCGGGCGTAATCCTCGAGCGAGGCGTTCAGGCAGCAATAACCGATCGCCATGCCGCTATCGCCCGGAATGTTCTGGTTCCAGTACGCCGCGCGGGTCATGCCCAGCGGTTCCCAGATCTGTGGCTGGACGATCTCGGCCAGGGGGCGGTCATAAATGGCGCGAACGACCGCAGACAGGACCTGTGTATTGGCACTGACATAGTGCAGGTCCTCGCCGGGGTTCCGGTTGCGCTCGACGTCCGCGACAAGAGAATCGATATTCTGGCCGAAAATATTGGCGCCCAGGAAGAGGCGGCGAATATCGGAACCTTCCGCGTTGTAGTCTTCGTTGAAGTCCACCCCGGCGGACATCATCAGCAGATGTCGAAGCGACGTGTCACCATACGGTGTGCCTTCGTACTGGGGCGCAAACTCTGCCGCGGTCTGATCGAGGTTGTCGATCAGCCCCTGGTGCATGGCCATCGCGACGAGTGTTGCGACATAGCTCTTGCCGACAGACCAGGAGGTGTGGTGCGTGTCCGGCGTTGACCCCAGCAGATATTGCTCGTGCACGACCACTCCATCGCGCAGGACCATGAGGCCGGTGCTGTCTGATTCTTCAAGCCACTGATCAATTTCGCGAGTTTCGTCATTGAACCGGTATGAAACGGTCGAATTTGAGACTCTGCGTGGGGTTGAGACGACATTATTTCCCGTTTCGATTGTGCGATACGGGAAAACTTCGCTCATATTGCGAAATGTGTAAGCGAGGCGATCCACGCTTGTTGCGGCCTGGATTTCGGCCGGGGAATACTCCGACCAGGGCCTGAAATACCAACCGGCTGCACTCATGGCCAGGAGGCCTGCGCCGACGCCTAAGCCAATGATAATATTCTTCATTTCTCTCCCCAAGCGCCTCTTTTTGAACGCTGTTCACTGCGCAGCCTAGCAGAGTTCTGTCGAGAGAAAAGACTTGCAGGAAAATCGCAGCGGAAATGGGTGGGTGCGGCACGCTTGCATCAGCGGCGGCATCTTTTTTGCGGAATGCGCAAAAACGAGCTGACAGCATCGTCCTATGATGTTCATATGTCAGATAGTTCACGCGGAAATGGTTGGCTAGAAACCGCGTTACTGAGGGGAGAAAATTCCAATGAAAATGTTCTCGAAAGCGGCCGCTTTGGGCACGACCGCTATTCTTTGTGGCCTTATTGGCACCACCGGCGCTCTCGCACAGGTAGAGACGATTACAGTCACGTCGCAGAAACGTGAGCAGACTCTGCAAGAAGTGCCGATCGCAGTCTCTGTTGTCCAAGGCGAGACGCTTGAAGATGCACAGATCATCGACGCCATCGACCTGCAATCGGTCGTTCCGTCGCTGCGCGTCAGTCAGCTGGAGCGCAGCTCCAATGCGACCTTCATCATTCGTGGCCAGGGTAACGGCGCGAACAACCCGGGCATCGAGCCTTCGGTCGCCGTCTACATCGATGGCGTGTTCCGCAGCCGCGCTGGTACGGCTCTGTCCGACCTCATGGGCATCGAGCGTGTCGAGGTCCTGCGTGGCCCGCAGTCGACCCTGTTCGGCAAGAACGCGACCGCAGGTGTTGTCAGCATCATCACCGAAGAGCCGCAGTTCCAGTTTGGCGGCCAAGCCGAAATTACCCTGGGCAACTACAACTCTGTTATCACGCGCGGCTCCCTGACGGGCCCGATCACCGAGAATCTCGCATTCTCGCTGAGCGGCAGCGTCAACCAGCGTGACGGTTACTACACCAACACGGGCCCGGGCGGCGATTTCAACAATCGCGATCGCTGGGCGGTTCGCGGTCAGCTGCTTTACGTACCGAACGACGACTTCAGCCTGCGCATCATCGCCGATTACGACGAGATCGACGAGCAGTGCTGTGGTACGGACCGTATCCTGGACGGCGCGGCCGGCCCGGTAATCCGTAACTTCCTCGGCGGTCAGACGTCTGCGGGTGCGGGTTTCAACTACGAGATCGCAACCGATTTCGCGAACCGGAACACCATCGAGAACTCGGGCATTTCCGCACAGGCCGACTGGACCCTGAGCGACAACCTGACCCTGAGCTCCATCACCTCCATGCGTGGTTATGAAGACTACATCGACTACGAAGGTGACTTCACGACGCTCCAGCTGCTTGGCGCCAATGTTCGTGGCCTGGATGTGGATACGTTCAGCCAGGAATTCCGCCTGACCGGTGACTGGAATGACCGGGCTTACTTCCTGCTTGGTGCGTACTACTCCAACGAGGACATGACGGTTGACGATTCCCGTCTTTATGGTGCGGACACCCGTGCCTATGTCGACATCCTCACCGGTGGCGCGCTGGGCGGTCTCGAGGCATCCCTCGGCTTTGCTCCGGGCACGTTCTACGCAAACGGTGGTGGTACGACCTTCACCGCAGACCAGAGCGACGAGCAGTTCCAGATCTTCTCGCAGCTCGACTTCAACCTGACGGACCGTCTCGTCCTGACGGCGGGTCTCGCTTACTTCGAGTCCGAGAAGCAGGTGAACTTCACCAACGTCGTACGGACCAACCCGTTCTCTGACCTGAACCTGGTTCAGATCGGTCTGGGCAGCTTCCTGGCATCTGCAGGTGTTGATCCCAACGACCCGGCACAGGTTGGCGCATTTGCTGCCGCTCAGCCGGCGATCTTCAACCAGTTCGTGGCTGCATCCTCGACCTTCAACGCTGTTGGTCTGGCATCCGGCGGTGTCCTGGTAGGTGGTGTTGTTGTTGATCCGAACACGGGTCTGCCGCTGGCCAACCCGCTGCTTGACTTCTTCGCTCTGGGGCTCCAGCCGCTCGGCGCTCTGACGCCGTTCCCGAACTCCGTCGAAGATGGTCGCACCTCTGACTCCGACACGCCGTACACGGTACGTCTGGCGTTTGACGCGACTGATCGCACCAATGTCTACGCGTCGTTCTCTCGCGGCTTCAAGGCTTCGTCCTGGAACCTGACCCCGGACACGCGTCCGGCGAGCGGCGACGTCGCAGCCCTGCGTCAGGCCGGTGAACTGGCAGCGGACAACGCTCTGGGTCTGCCGACCATCGTCAACACGGCGGAAGCTCTTGGCGTTGCGGGTAACCAGCGCTTCGCGCGTCCGGAAGTCACCGAGACGTTCGAAATTGGTTTCAAGACCCGTTTCAGCTTCGGTTCGCTCGACGTTGCCTACTTTGACCAGACGGTCACGGACTTCCAGTCCTCCGTCTTCCAGGGTGCTGGCTTCGCCGTCATCAACGCCGGTGAGCAGTCTGCAACCGGTCTCGAGTTCGACAGTGTCTTCTATCCGCCGGCGATCGATGGTCTGACCATCACGCTCTCCGGTATCTGGATGGATGCCCAGTACGACAACTTCCAGGGTGCTCCGGTCGTTTCCGGCGGCACGGTTGACCTGGCTGACGGCGTACAGGACGGCACGGGTGACCTGAGCGGTCGCACCGTTGCAGGCATCCCGGACTTCGCTGGCTCCTTCGGCGTCCAGTACAATCGTGAAATGTCCTTCGGTGAGCTGCTGCTGCGCGCCGACTGGCAGTATGAATCGGATGTACGTCTGCTGGAGAACCTGCCGGAATCCATCAGCCGACAGGTCAACACCATCAACGCGTCTGTTGGTGTGAACTTCAACAATGGCCTGGAAGCGCTGCTGTGGGCTCGTAACCTCAATGAGGACGAGTACTACACCTCCGGTTTCCCGACCACGCTGCAGGCTGGCTCCTTCTCGGTCTATCCGAACCAGCCGCGCACCTATGGTGTGACCCTGCGCAAGAGCTTCTAAGACTGGATAGCTCCAGTCGAAACAAGAAGTTTCGAAATCAGAGCGGCGCCGAGTTTCTCGGCGCCGCTTTTTTATTGCGCCATGGTGGCTGTGCGCTCTTGATGGGGCGCTTGTGAACGTTGTTCAATAAAAGTCTTTGAAATGCTGGCCAGGCTGGTTAGCCTGCAGGTCTCTTCGATCTGGAGACGCGAATGCTCGAACTGCTAATCTTCCTCGGCTCACTCCTCGGGATCGCCGCGATGGTTCTGCTCAACAGGCAACTCGGCCTGTCGGAGGCGGCTGAAATCGCAAGCCTGGATGAGGCTGTACGGCGGTTGGACACTGATCAGATCGGCTTCATGGCCGGGCCGGGCCTGCTCGCTGACGACCGGCGTGCCGCCCTGGTCGAGGAAAAGGGGGCGGGACGGATCGGGCTCCTCGTCGCTTCGGGGAGCGATGTCGTTATCCGCTATCTCGAGAGCGGCGCAGTAAAGGCCGCAAAGATGGGCGAGGGACGTGATATCCACCTGGCGCTCAACGATTTTACGTTTGCTCCCGTCGACATCGCCATCTCCGACACCGCAGCGGCTCGACACTGGGCCGATCGCCTCAACAGCATGCAGGGCTAGATCATGGACGTTCCCGCTTTTGCCGCCGGCTTCAAGCCCATCGACTGGGCCATCCCCTTCTTTGTCCTGTTGATCGTTGCCGAGATGATTTTTGCCAAGCGGACCGGGGGTGCCCGGTTCGAAGCCAAGGACAGCGCCGCCAGCCTGATGATGGGGCTGGGCAGTACCGTCGCCACCATTCTTTATGGGGGGCTGATCGGCGCCTGGCTTGTCTTCGTCTATGATTTCAGGCTGCTCGACATTCCATTCGCCTGGTGGGTCTGGCCGATCGCGCTGGTGCTGGATGATTTCTTCTATTACTGGTCGCATCGATGGGCCCACACCGTGCGCTGGTTCTGGGCCGAGCATGTCATCCATCATTCCTCGCAGCACTACAATCTGACCACGGCGCTGCGCCAGCCCTGGACGGGCTTGTTTACGCTGAAATGGCTGTGGCTCGGATCCGCAATGGTTCTGATCGGATTCCATCCGGTCATGGTCGGCATCGTCGGGGGGATCAATCTGATCTATCAGTTCTGGATCCACACGGAGGCCATCAAGAAATGTCCGGACTGGTTTGAAGCGGTGATGAACACGCCATCGCATCACCGGGTGCATCACGGCATCAATCCGCGTTATCTCGACCGCAATTACGCGGGGATTTTCATCGTTTGGGACAAGATGTTCGGGACGTTCCAGCCTGAGCTGGACGACGAGGAAATCCGCTACGGCGTAGTCAAGAATCTCGGGACGTACAACCCGCTGCGCATTGCCTTCCACGAATGGATCTCTATCGCCAATGACATGCGCAGGGCCGGAAACTGGCGCGACGCGATGATGTACCTGCTGGCACCGCCGGGCTGGTCGCCGGATGGTTCGCGCTCGACGTCGAGGGAAATCCTCGAGCGTTGGGAGGCGCGTCGCCGGGACAATGCGCCGGCGGAATAGGGCGAGAACACCGCGTAACTCGGTGCGGGCCGGATTTGTCGAGCGCTTTTCTGCGCTTAGCGCGTACAGTCCGGCCAGTTTGAGAACGTCGTTCAAAAAATCGTCGAGCCACCCTTGCATTCTGTGATGATTTGACACACCTTTGGTTTGTGAACATCGTTCACTAATCATATTGGTCTGGTCGCTCCTGGGGAGGAAACGCGCCATGGGCTCACTTCGTGAACTCTATCCGATGCCGGACATCGACAAGCATTGGTCGGTCCCGCAGCAATTCGACGCCACGTTCGACTTTGAATACGACGACGGTCGAACCACGCTCATGCACCTCTACCAGAAGGGCAAGGACATGCAGTGGGATGCGGTGAACCGCATCGACTGGAGCCTGGACCTGGATGAAGAAAACCCCATGCAGCTGCCGGACGAGGGCATCGCGCTGAAAGGGTCGCCGATCTGGGAAAAGATGTCGGAGAAAGACCGTATCCAGTTTCGTCGTCACGCCCAGTCGTGGAATATCTCCCAATTCATGCAGGGTGAGCAGGCCGCGCTGATCTGCGCCGCAAAGATCGTCCAGCAGGTTCCGGACCTCGACGCGAAATTCTACGCGTCCACCCAGGTCATGGACGAAGCCCGACACGTCGAGGCCTACAAGGGCCTCATGCAGAAATTCGGTGTCGCCTACCCGATGACCCAGCCGCTGGCGTCGCTGGTTGATGATGCGCTGCGCGACAGCCGCTGGGATTTCACCTACCTCGCGATGCAGGTCGTAATCGAAGGCTTGGCGCTTGCCGCGTTCGGCACGATCCGCGATCTCGCGCAAAACCCGCTCGCCAAGATGGTCAATGCCTACGTCATGGAAGATGAGGCGCGCCATGTCGCGTTCGGCAGATTGACGCTGCGTGATTATTATCCCGAGCTGACGCAGAAGGAGCGTGACGAGCGCGAGGAATTCCTCGTCGAGGCCTGCTACCACATGCGCGATCGTTTCCAGGCGCGCGAGGTCTACGAGACCCTCGACCTGCCGGTCGAAGAGTGTATTGAGTGGTCCGAAAATTCGGAGATGAACAAGCTTTTCCGCACGCTCCTGTTCCAGCGCATCGTCCCGGTGGTCAAGGATATCGGCCTGTGGGGCGACAAGATCCAGAAGGCCTATACGGATATGGGTGTCATGCATTACGCCGACCAGGATCTTGATCTGCTGGCCAAGCAGGACGAGGAAATTGCCCGGGACCTGGACAAGGTCAATCACCAGGACGTGCGCATGGCGTACGTGCATGCTGTGGCGGGTCAGGCGGAATAAGTCTCGACAGACAAAGACCGTCGCAAACAGTTCAAGGAGCGCCCCCCAGGCGCTCCTTTTTTTTGTTCAGGCCGCGTCGGCCTTGGCGGTCATTGGTGCGCCGGTATCGGCCGCGCCATCACGTTAGCCAGCCGGTTGGTCGCAATCATGTCGCGGCGCGCGACGCAATGGGTTTTATGAAAGCGTTATCGGCTTACTCCGAGCCGAACCCATAGGGCGACGCGCCCAGCGTGTGCGGGTTCATTTCAAGTTTGCGATTCAACGGCGGGAAGGCGCGCTGGGCGCATTCCTCGCGTTCGCACAGCCGGCAGGCAATGCCGACAGGCGCCGGTTCCTGATCGCGAATACTGTCGGCGTGGACAATGCGTTCCGCGTGCTGCCAGTCGCAGCCCAGGGCGATGGCGTGCACGACGGGGGTCTGGCCGTGAGGCGAGGGCGTGAGTTGTCCGCGCGCCAGCGATAGGTGGCGGCGACCATCGGTCAGCTCAAAGGACTGGGCGAGGATCTGACCGGGGGCGTGCAAGGCTTCATAGAGATTCCATTTCGGGCAGCCACCGCCGGAGCGCACAAATGGCATGATGCCCCCGCCAAAGCGTTTGGACACATTGCCGGCCTGGTCGACGCGGATCATGAAGAAGGGCAGGCCGCGTTCGCCATTGCGTTGCAGAGTGGTCAGGCGATGGCAGACCTGTTCGAAGCTCAGCTCGAAGCGGCGTTGCAGCCGCACAAGGTCATACCGGCTTTCCTCGGCCAGTTTGAGGAATTGGGAGTAGGGGGCCAGAATCGCGCTCGCGAGATAATTGCCCAGTCCCACTCTCAGCAGGCGGCGGGCCTCCGCGTTCTCACCGACAGCATCCTCCGCCAGTTTTTCCAGCAATTCGCCGAATTCCAGTGAGGCTGTGACCGCGGCGATATGAAAGGAGCGCGATGCGGCATCGATGGCCTCGGACAGCAGCAGACGGCGGCCGTGAAAATCCAGCCGCCGCCGTGCCCCGGCCATGATGTCCTCTTCCAGGACGCGCACCGTGAAGCCGTGCTCTGATTGCAAAAAGCGCGACAGGTCACTGGCCTTGTCGCGAGAACGCAGGCCGGCGCGTTCAATGACCTGCCGGGCGGCGTCCTCGAGCTCCGGGAAATGGTTTTGCCGCGCGTCCAGTGCGTCGCGTACGCTTTCCAGTACGGCGCCGGGCCCGCCGACACTGGCTGCGGGCCCGGACATACGTGATGCAAGGTCTTCGGTCGCCGCTGTTGTCTCCCGATAGGCGTGGAAAAGTTTGGCCAGCGCTTCCGCGGCGCGCGGGTGGCTGTCCGCGAGCTCGTTCAGTTCAATTCGGTCAAGCGCAAGCGTGGACAGGACCGGGTCCGCTGCGGCCTCCTTGAGGTCGGCAAGAAGCTGGTGGTCGGCTTCATTGGCGAAGGCCCTGACATCCACATCAAAGCTGTCCGCGAGCGCGAGCAGGACGCGGGCTGTCACCGGTCTTTGATTGCGTTCGAGCAGGTTCAGGTAGCTGGCGGATACGCCGAGCGCCTGGGCCGCCTCGGCCTGGCTGAGGCCGCGCTCGCGTCGCAATCGTCGTAGCCGGGCGCCAGCGAAGAGTTTTTCCAGGGGTTTCTGCTCGTCCATCGGCTATAATCCGGTAAAGAAATTTACAAAGCAACCTAATTACAATGTATGTATAAATACACGGTATCCGCTTTCTAAGAAAGGGCTTATCGACAGGTCATAATCGGTTTGACAATCTCGGGGCATGATTTTTGTCAATTACGGGGAAGACCAATGACAAGCTTTAAAGACCTCGTCCCGAACGCAGCCGACGACCGCTTCGACAGCATCGAGCGCCCGTACACGCCGGAAGACGTTCTCAAACTGCGCGGCTCCGTTGTTATCCAGCAGACCCTGGCCGAGCGCGGTGCCAACAAGCTCTGGGAATTGCTCAAGACGGAAGATTTCGTGAACGCGCTGGGTGCTCTGTCCGGCAACCAGGCCATGCAGCAGGTGCGCGCCGGTCTGAAAGCGATCTATCTGTCGGGCTGGCAGGTTGCTGCCGATGCCAATACCGCGGGCACCATGTATCCGGACCAGTCGCTGTACCCGGCGAACTCTGCCCCGGAACTGGCCAAGAAGATCAATCGGGCCCTCCAGCGCGCAGATCAGATCGAAGTGTCCGAGAATGGCGAGGCTTCGCGTGACTGGTTTGCTCCGATCGTGGCAGATGCCGAGGCCGGTTTCGGCGGCCAGCTGAACTGTTTCGAGATCATGAAAGCCTTCATCGAAGCAGGCGCGGCAGGTGTTCACTTCGAGGACCAGGTCGCGGCCGAGAAGAAATGCGGTCACCTGGGCGGTAAGGTTCTGATCCCGACCAGCCAGCACGAACGTAATCTGGCAGCCGCGCGTCTGGCGGCGGACGTCATGGGCGTCCCGACCATCACGGTGGCCCGGACCGACGCGGAATCGGCGACGCTGATCAACTCTGACATCGATGAGCGCGATCATGAATTCATCGATTTTGATGCCGGACGCACGCCGGAAGGGTTCTTCCGCCTGAAGGAGGGCATGGGTGTTGAGCACTGCATCAAGCGTGGTCTGGCGTACGCCAAGGTGGCTGACCTGCTGTGGTGGGAAACCTCCAAGCCGAACCTCGATGAAGCCCGCCGTTTCGCCGAGGCGATCCAGAAGGAGTTCCCGGGCAAGATGATGGCCTATAACTGTTCGCCGTCCTTCAACTGGGAAGCCAATCTCGACAAGGCGACCATCGAAACCTACCAGCGCGAGCTGGGTGCGATGGGGTATAAGTTCCAGTTCGTGACCCTGGCCGGCTTCCACAGCCTCAATCACGGCATGTTTGAACTCGCACGTGGCTACAAGGATCGTGGCATGGGCGCGTATTCCGAACTCCAGCAGGCCGAGTTTGCCTCGGAAGTCGATGGTTACACCGCCACGCGCCACCAGCGCGAAGTTGGAACAGGTTATTTCGACAAGGTTTCCCTGGCCATCTCCGGCGGCAAGTCTTCGACGACCGCCATGGGCGCCTCTACGGAAACGGCTCAATTCGCAGCTGAATAAAGAGAACACGGGCCGCAGGTCCGGCCGGGAGGCGCTCGCTCTTCCATTGCCTCCCGGCACCCGGCCCCGACAAAGGAGAATTCGACATGACCCATATCTCACCGACAGGCGTGGAAATTCTCGGACACCTGGAGCCGGGCTATCGCGACATCCTCTCGCACGAGGCGTTGAGCTTCGTTGCCGGTCTACATCGCCGTTTCGAGAAGCGCCGCCAGTCCCTGTTGCGCTATCGCAAGGAACGCCAGGCCGAACTCGACCAGGGCGCCATGCTGCTCTTTCCGCACGAGACCGCAGACATCCGTGCCAGTGAATGGAAGGTGCGCCCCGCACCGGCGGACCTGCTTGACCGGCGTGTCGAGATCACCGGTCCGGTTGATCGCAAAATGGTGGTCAATGCCCTCAATTCCGGCGCCAAGTGTTTCATGGCGGACTTTGAGGATGCGACCGCCCCGTTGTGGACCAATCTGATCGAGGGACAAATCAATCTTCGCGATGCGAACAAGCGCGAGATCGATTTCACGGACGAGAGATCCGGAAAACAATACAGCATCGATGACGACGCAGCTGTGTTGATCGTGCGTCCGCGCGGTTGGCACCTCGATGAGCGTCACGTGCTGGTCAATGGTCAGGCCCTTTCCGGATCTCTCTTCGATTTTGGCCTGTATCTCTTCCATAATCACGAGGCCCTGAAGAACCGGGAGACCGGTCCCTACTTCTACCTGCCCAAGCTGGAAAGCCGCTATGAAGCGCGATTGTGGAGCCTGGTCTTCCAGCATGCAGAGGACGAGCTGGGCCTGGAGCGCGGCACAATCCGCGCCACGGTCCTGATCGAGACTATTCCGGCCACGTTCGAGCTGGATGAGATCCTGTACGAGCTGAAGGAGCACGTGGTTGGTCTCAATTGCGGTCGCTGGGATTATATTTTCAGCTATATCAAGCGTTTGCGTAACAATCCGGAGTGCATCCTGCCCGACCGTGGTGCGGTCACCATGTCGGTGCCGTTCATGGAAGCCTATTCCAAGCGGGTGATCGAGGTCTGCCATCGCCGCGGAGCCCACGCGATGGGGGGGATGTCGGCCTTCATTCCGGTCAAGAATGACGATGCGGCCAATGACGCTGCGCGTGAGAAGGTCCGCCAGGACAAGCAGCGCGAAGTCACCAATGGTCATGACGGCACCTGGGTGGCACATCCGGACCTGGTTCCGGTTGCCAAGGCGGTTTTCGATGCTCGCATGAAAGGCCCGAACCAGCTCGACTTCGAGGATGAGTTCGCGCTGCCGGTGACGACCAAGGCACTTCTTGAGGCCCCGGAGGGCGATATTACCGACGCCGGTGTCGAGGAAAACATCGATGTGGCCATTCGCTATATTGCGGCCTGGCTAGGCGGTCGTGGTGCTGTGCCAATCCGCAATCTGATGGAGGATGCCGCGACCGCTGAGATCGCTCGCGCCCAGCTCTGGCAATGGCGCAAATATGCCTGCACCACAGCCCAGGGGCGCACCATCACGTCGGGCCTGCTGGAAGCCGAGATCCTGCGGATCCGTGAGGCCATCAAGTCGGAAGTGCCCGGACAGGACGAGCTCATTTCCCGGATCGAGCAGGCGGCCGAGATCCTGGGCACCCTTGTTCTTGACGAGGAATTCGCGGAATTCCTGACCTTGCCGGCCTATGACCTGATTACAGCCGATCTCAAAAAGCCGATGCAGCTGACAGAGTTCGAAGACTAGTTATTCAGTCCGGGGAGCAAACGGAGCAGCGTTCTGCAAGCCAGGACGCTGCTTCGTCGTTTGTGAAGAAGGTCTTCAGCCTCGAGCCGAGCAGGAAGCCCTTGGTCTCGAACAACATGGCCTGATCGCGATGATTGTCCGGATGGAAGATCAGCGCGGTCGGTGCCGTCGTTCCCAGTCGCTCGAACCAGGTGTCGATCACGGCCATGAACTCGCCTGCCGTGAGCTCGAAATCGCAGGCGCTCAGATCAATCAGAAAACAACGCGCCCGGCCCAGCTTGTCGACCAGGGCCTCGATCCGTCTGACCAAGGTGTCGCGATTGAGGGGACCAGAGAGGGTTTCGCGCACGAGATTGTCGGGCTCGGACGCGGGAGGGACAAGAGACATGGAACACGCGGTTGATGAGTTGGAACTGCGACTGATTAGCAAATCCAGCGTGTCTTGAATAAACTTATTCAGCTCAATTGCAGCAAGTCATAGGTGTGACGAGACGATCGCCACCTAGGGTCGTTCGGGTGCGAATTATCCCGTGATGGCGGGGGTATACCCACGAAACCCGCATGCATCGGCCAGCTTCCAGCCGCTGGCTGTCTGGGTGAAGCGACAGGTGATGTAGTCCGCCCGCTCGACACCGTAGGGAAAGTTCGGGACGAGGTCAGCCGGCGTGCCCTCAGCCGGTCTCAGACCCTGATAACCGGCCTGCGAATAGACGAGAACCTGGCGTTCTGCCTCATTGCGAGGCGCAGCCGGATTATCGATGACGCACAGCGGTGGCCGCGAGAGAATTCCCACGACCGTGCCGCGGGTTTCACCGTTGGAGCCCCACAAGTGGCTGGTCAGGTGCGGATCGCCAGCGGCAAAGGCATCGGCAACAGCGCCCGGCGCCAGGCTTTGCGCCAACAGGCCGGAATTGTGGCTGATAACCGCCATGAAGGCCTGCATTTCGTGCGGGGCCGGCGCGCGGCAGGCAGGTGAACTTGCCGAGGTCGCACAGGCAGAAACGGCAAGGGCGCAGGAAGCGGCGGCAAGAACACGAATACGCAAAGGACAACTCCATCCCGTCTGGGTGTTCAATGCTATAGCCGGTTCTCGCCGCTGTTTCGAGGGCTAAGTGTGGCGAATTACCGGTTCAGGCGGTTTTCGATCAGATCATCGACCACACCCGGATCTGCAAGGGTCGAGGTGTCGCCGAGGTTTGAGAAGTCGTTCTCCGCGATCTTGCGCAGGATGCGGCGCATGATCTTGCCCGACCGTGTTTTCGGCAGGCCCGGCGCAAACTGGATCAGGTCCGGTGTGGCGACCGGACCGATTT
>JAYZXG010000168.1:0-12018 GCA_036141435.1 Pseudomonadota bacterium
CAGGATATCATCGCCGAAATCGCGACCCTGTCAGGCATCGATATCGGGCTGATGCGCAAGCTGGTCGATGACATGTCCGGCGAACCCTTTGCTGTGCTGTGCAAGGCAACCGGGCTGAAATGGCCGTCCTTCGAGGCCTTCTGGATCGGGCAGGGCCGGGCGCTTGAATCCGACCTGGTTGAACAGGCCCGGCATATCTATGACATGCTGTCGGTCGAGAAGGCCCAGACGGTGCTGCGCTACTGGAACCTGTCCACCGAGACGGGGTCCCACTGATTTCACAGTCGCGCTGCGGTGATTCCCCGCACGGGCGCCGGGACCCTGATCGGGACCGGTTCGCGGGCGGTATTGACCGGTAATTCTGTAGGGGCTTTTGGGGGCAGAGGCCTGTGCACGCACCCGATACCGCCGTGATGGCCCAGATTTTCCGACGACACTGTCGGTCCGTGTGCGAATTCCTGCCGGTTTGTCTGGCCAAGCCAATCCCTGATCGCTAATAACCGTTACTGAGCGTTAACGCGCGGGGAGATTCCATGGCTTATGGTGTCGGCCTCACTGCCGTCCTGGTAGTGTTGTGGCTTGTTTTATCCGGTTCCTACACCTTGTCCGGCGACCACTCGGTCCTGCTGGTCATGTTCGTATTGAGCATTGCGGCGGCAGTTTACCTGACCATCCGCATGCGCATTCTTGATCGCGAGACGGTGCCCCTGGCGCCCGCCCTGGCCCTGTTCGGGTATTGGGGCTGGCTCGGCCGGGAAATCGTTGCGGCCAACCTGGCGGTTGTCCGATTGATCATGAAACCTGAAATCGAGGTCGAGCCACGATTGATTCGTGTGCCGGTCGACCTTCGAACAG
This sequence comes from Pseudomonadota bacterium, assembly GCA_036141435.1. Taxonomy (GTDB): domain Bacteria; phylum Pseudomonadota; class Alphaproteobacteria; order Caulobacterales; family Maricaulaceae; genus Maricaulis. Next base: position 856 of record JAYZXG010000168.1, read on the forward strand.
GGCTGGCGCGCTGTGTCTTTGCCAACTCGATTACGCTGACACCGGGAACGGTGACAGTGGATATCGAGGAAGATGGCTTCCTTGTGCACGCGCTGGACAATTCCTTCACCGCGCCGGAGGGCTTTGCCGAAATGGCAGCCCGTTCGGATGAAGCGTCCGACGGACGCCGGGAGGCCGAATAATGGATCTCGTGAACTTCCTTATCGCACTGGGTGTGGCCGGGGCGATGGCGATCATGCTCGCCCGCCTGTTTGCCGGACCGACCTTGTATGACCGCGTGCTTGCGGCCAACTCGTTTGGTACCAAGACGGTGCTGTTCCTGCTGGTCTTCTCTGCGATCGCGGGACGCCAGGACGCCATCGATATTGCCTTGCTCTATGCACTGATCAACTTCGTGGCGACCATCGCGATCCTGAAATTCTTCCGCTATCGCTCGCTTGAAATCGCCCTCGCACGGATGTCCTTGCGCAAGGCCGTTGATGGAGATTTCGACGAATGAGCTGGGTCGAGATCGGACAACACGCACTCTTTGCCATCGCCGTCGGGTCCATGACCCTCGGCCTGATGCTGGTTCTGGCGGGTGCCATCGGCGTCATTCGCCTGCCTGACTTCTACACGCGCATGCACGCGGCTGGCGTCACCGACACGCTGGGCGCCGAGCTGATCATTCTCGGCCTGATCCTGCAGGCCGGTGACTGGCAGACCATGGCCAAGCTGGCGCTGGTCGGCCTGCTGCTCTTCCTGACCAGCCCGACCGCGACGCACGCGGTGGCCAATGCCGCCCACCGGGCCGGACAGAAGCCGGACCTGTCCAAGTTCAAACCGGAGCATCCCCGTGATGCCGTGAAAGAGGAGAGCGCGTCGTGACCGGTGCTGATCTCACTCAATTCCTCGACTACACGCTGATTGCCATGTTGCTGGCCGTCGGTTTTGCCATTGTCCGCCTGCGCAACCTGTTCGCGGTGGTCATGCTGACCGGCGTGTACTCCCTGTTGTCCGCGGCCTGGTTCGTCTCGCTGGACGCGGTCGATGTCGCTTTTACCGAAGCGGCTGTCGGCGCAGGTATCTCAACCGTTCTGATGCTCGGCGCGATGCTGCTGACCGCGCGCGAGGCCGATCCGGCCGGTGCCGGTCGTCACTGGGCGGCCTTTGCCGTGGTGGCCGTGGCCGGCCTGGCGCTGTTGTTCGCCATTCCCGACATGCCGGTCTATGGCGACGCCAACTCGGCCGCCAATGCCGGTGTGGGCATGGAATACATGACCCGCACGCCCAACGAGATTTCCGTGCCGAACGTCGTCACGGCCGTCCTGGCCAGCTATCGGGGCTATGACACCTTCGGCGAGGTCGTGGTGATCTTCACCGCCGCGCTGGGCGTGATCCTGCTGCTGGGCTTCGGCAACAGCCGCAAGAAGGGGGAGGGCAAGTCATGAACCCGCACCTGATCCTTCGCGTTGTTTCCAAGATGCTGATCCCGATGATCGTCGTGTTCGGCTTCTACGTTCAGTTCCACGGCGATTACGGCCCGGGCGGCGGCTTCCAGGCCGGCGTCATCATCGCGGTCGCCGTCATTCTCTATGCGCTGATCTTCGGTATCGAAGAGGCCCAGAAAGCGGTTCCGCCGCATGTGGCGCGTATTGGCGCTGCGACCGGCGTTTTGATCTATGCCGGTGTCGGCGTGGCCACGCTGTTCTTCCCGTTTGCGGGCGAGGCTGTGAACTTCCTCGACTATGACGCGCTGCATCCCGACCAGGGCCATCACACCGGCCAGCACTACGGCATCCTGCTGATCGAGCTGGGCGTCCTGACGACCGTGGCCTCGGTCATGCTGGCGATTTTCTATGCCTTTGCCGGCCGTGTGCCGGATATCCCGGACGAGGAGTGGTAGAATGCTCGATATCATCCTCGAACGTTTCAACTATATCCCGATCATCATCCTCATGATGACGGGACTTTACGTGGTCATTGCGACCGGAAACCTGGTCAAGCGCCTGGTGGGCCTGTCGCTGTTCCAGACCTCCGTCTTCCTGCTCTACATCACCATCGGCAAGGTGTTCGGCGGCCAGCCGCCCATTCTCGATGGCGCCCATCATGGCGATGACGAGGGCGGCCATGGTGCCGGATACGGTGCCGCCGGTTACGGCGAGGCGGGCGATCATGGCGAGGGCCATGGCGATGATTACGCTGCAGGCGATGCTGGCGATCATGGCGAAGCTGTTGCTGACGCCGCGGAACATGCGTCCGATTATGCCCACGGGGCCGATGCCGCACATCACGCCAGTGAGGTGCTGTACTCCAACCCCCTGCCACACGTGCTGATCCTGACCGCGATCGTCGTGGGCGTCGCGACCCTGGCTGTCGGCCTGGCCCTGGTGGTCCGGATCCGCGAAGCCTATGGAACCATTGAAGATGATGGGCTCAACGCCGCGGATTACAACCGCGAGACGGGGGGCGGTGAATAATGGAATTTCTGGCCAATCTTCTCCCTGCCGGCCTGGCGCATCACGCCCCGGCACTGGTGATTGTTATCCCGCTGGTGGCTGCGGCCGTGGCGGCGCTGATGCCCAATGGACGTGCCGGCTGGGCCGTTGCCATGGTGACGGCATCGCTGGTCGCCTTCTTCGCGCTCACCGTGCTGGGCATGGTGCTGACGGACGGGCTGATCAGCTATCACATGGGGGGTTGGGAACCGCCCTATGGCATCGAGTTGCGGGTGGATGCGCTCAACGCGGTCCTGCTCGCGCTGGTTGGCGTGATGGGCTTCCTGTGTGTCCTGTTTGCCCTGCCAAGCTGTGCCGATGATATCGAGGAAGACAAGCGGGCGCTGTTCTATTCCGCCTTCCTGGTGACGCTGGCCGGCCTGCTCGGTGTGACGATTTCCGGCGATGCGTTCAACGTCTTCGTGTTCCTGGAAATCTCCTCGATCTCGACCTACACGATCATCGCCATGGGCGCCGGCAAGGACCGTCGTGCCCTGACGGCAGCCTATAACTACCTGATCCTGGGGACGATCGGCGCGACCTTCTTCGTCATCGGCGTGGGCTTCCTCTACATGGCAACCGGTTCGCTCAACATGGCGGACATTGCCCAGATCCTGCAGCAGCAGGGGCATAACCGGGTCACCCAGGCGGCCTTCGCTTTCATCGTGGTCGGGCTCGGCCTGAAAGCCGCGATGTTCCCGCTGCATGTCTGGCTGCCCAACGCCTATGCGTTCGCGCCGAACTTCGTCACCGCCTTCCTGGCCTCGACAGCCACCAAGGTGGCGTTCTATGCGCTGATCCGCTTCCTGTTCTCGGTCTTCCATCCGGATGTGGCCTTCGTCGAGCTCTCCTTCACCTGGATCTTCGCGGTCCTGGGCGTGGTGGCGATGTTCGTGTGCTCCTTCCAGGCGATCTTCCAGACCGATGCCCGGCGATTGCTGGCCTATTCCTCAGTGGCCCAGGTTGGCTACATGATGCTGGGGCTGGGCATGGGCACGGTGCTGGGCCTGCAGGCGGGCCTGCTGCACCTGATCAACCACTCTTTGATGAAGGGCGCGCTGTTCATGGCGCTGGGCGCGTTCGCGCTGCACTATGGTGTGCGCCATGTCCGCGATCTGGGCGGCCTGGGACGCACCATGCCGGCCACGGCGACCGCGTTCACAGTGGCGGGCCTGTCGCTGGTCGGTGTGCCGCTGACGGTCGGTTTCGACAGTAAGTGGTACCTCATCATCGCTGCGCTGGAGCGCGGCTGGTGGTGGGCTGTGGCGGCACTGATCCTGTCCTCCCTGCTGGCGCTGATCTATGTCGGTCGCATGATCATGACCGTGTGGATGGAGGCGGCTCCGGCGCATCGCGGCCAGGTCTCGCCGCCCCGACGGGCGCCGATCATGGTCTATATCCCGATGGGCTTGCTGGCCTTCGCCAATATCTACTTCTTCTTCGACGCGTCGTTCCTGGTCATGCTGTCCGAGGCCGCCGCCAATGCTGCTATGGGAGGCCGGTAGATCATGTGGTCGCCTGAACTCTCTCTCGCCCTGGCGCTGGTCATCCCCGCGGTTGGCGGCGTCTTCGTCGCCCTTCTGGGCAATAAACCCAATCTGCGCGAAGGCGCGACGCTGGTGTCCGCCGTGCTGCTGGCCATCAATGTCGCCTATCTCGTCGAGATCGCGCCGAGCCAGCCCACCGTGGTGCTGGCCAATATCGCGCCGGGCCTCGAACTGGCCTTCACGCTGGAACCGCTGGGTGCGATTTTCGCGGCCGTGGCGTCCGGTCTGTGGATCGTCAACTCGCTCTATTCCATCGGCTATATGCGCGGCAATAACGAGAAGAACCAGACGCGTTTCTATGTCTGTTTCTGTATCGCCATCGCCTCGGCCATGGGTGTCGCGCTGTCCGGCAACCTCTTGACCATGTTCCTCTTCTACGAGGTGCTCTCGCTGTCGACCTATCCGCTGGTCACCCACAAGGGCGATGAAAATGCCAAGCGCGGCGGCAAGATCTATCTCTCTATCCTGATGGGGACATCGATCGGTCTCTTCCTGCCGGCGGTGATCATCACCCATTACCTGGCCGGTTCGACCGATTTTGTCGCCGGCGGCCTGCTGGCGCTCAATGATGCCCAGCCGATGATCGCAGGCATTTTGCTGATCATGTTCGCCTTCGGTATCGGCAAGGCGGCGCTGATGCCGATGCACCCCTGGCTGCCCAATGCCATGGTCGCGCCGACACCGGTCTCCGCACTGCTGCACGCCGTGGCGGTTGTGAAGGCGGGCGTCTTCTCCATCCTCAAGATCGGCACCTATATCTTCGGACCCGCGCTGATCGCGGCCGCGCCGAGCTCGGAGCCGCTGGCCTGGATTGCCGCGATTTCCATCGTGCTGGCCTCCGTGGTCGCCATCACCAAGGATAATCTCAAGGCGCGTCTGGCGTTTTCCACTGTCTCCCAGCTGTCCTATGTGACGCTGGGCGTGATGCTGGCCTCGCCGCTGGCAATGCTGGGCGCAGCGTTGCAGATCATCATGCATGCCTGGGGCAAGATCACGCTCTTCATGAGCGCCGGTGCGATCTATACCGCGACCAAGAAAACCGAGATCTCGCAGATGCGCGGCCTGGGCCGATACATGCCCTGGCTGTTCGGTGCCTATACGGTTGGCGCGCTGTCGATCATCGGCCTGCCGCCGCTGGGCGGCACCTGGCCCAAACTCTTCCTGATGCAGGGCGCATGGGATGCCGGACAGGCGATCATGATCGTGGCCCTGGTGGCGTCTTCCATTCTCAATGTGGCCTATCTTCTGCCGCTCTCGGCGCGGGGCTTCTTTGCTCCCGCTGACGAGGCCAAGCTGAAGAAACAGCCGCCGGCCCTGGTCATCCTCCCGCCGGTCATCACCGCTGCGGGCGTGATCGTGCTCTTCTTCCTGATCGGGCCGATCCGTGACTATCTCGAACCCGTCTTCATGCCGCTGGCCAGCGCAGGAGCTCTGTGATGAGTGACGACCACAAGAAAAACGACGAGCTGATCCATCCGGTCGCCCGTCCCTTCCTGTGGCTGGACGCCAAATGGCTGAAGTCCTCGATGATCTGGATTTTCGGCATCCTGACCGTGGCCTTTGTCGCGGCGGACATTTTCCACCCGCGCCATGAATACGTGCCGCTGGCCGAACTGACCGGTTTTTATGCCTGGTGGGGTTTTGGCGCCTTTGTGCTGGCCGTGATGATCGGCTGGATCGGTGTCCGCGGCGTGCTTGGCCGCGAGGAAAACTACTGGGACGAGGAGGGTGACAATGATTGAGACCTTCCACATTGAAAGCCTGGCGCATGTGTCCCCGGCCTGGCCGGTCATCATTGCCGGCCTCATTGCCGCGATCATCGCCCACAATCCGGTCCGCAAGGCGCTGGCCCTGCTGGCTCCGATCCTGGCCCTGCTGCTGTGGTTCAACCCGACCACGACCGGCACGTTCGGCCTGATCGAGTTTGGCGGGTTCACGCTCGAGACCTTCCGCTACGACAACCTGTCCCGCATCTGGTCGCTGGTCTTCATCATCGCCGCCTTCATCAACGGGCTCTATGGCCTGCACGAGAAGGATCGCCTGGCCGATGTGATGGGGCTGATCTATTCCGGCGCCGGCCTGGGCGCCGTGTTTGCCGGCGACTTGCTGACGCTGTTCTTCTTCTGGGAGCTGACGGCGATCTCGTCCGTCTTCCTGATCTGGGGTTCGCGCAACAACGCGTCCTACAAGGCGGGCCTGCGCTATCTGGGCATCCACATCCTGTCCGGCGTCCTGCTGCTGGCCGGCGCGGTGATCCGCGCCAGCGAAACCGGCAGCTGGGCCTTTGACGGCAGCCTGTCGATCGACACCATTGGCGGTTTCCTGATCTTCATCGCCTTCGGCATCAAATGCGCCTTCCCCTTCCTGCACAACTGGCTGCAGGACGCCTATCCCAAGGCGACGATCACCGGCGCTGTCGTCCTGTCCGCCTTCACCACCAAGCTGGCGGTTTACGCCCTGGCGCGCGGTTATGCCGGCACCGAGATCCTGATCTATATCGGCGCCGTGATGACGGCCTTCCCGGTCTTCTTTGCCGTGGTCGAGAATGATCTGCGCAAGGTTCTGTCCTACTCCCTCAACAACCAGCTCGGCTTCATGGTCGTCGGTATCGGTGTCGGAACCGAGCTGGCACTCAATGGCGCCGCAGCGCACGCCTTCGTGCACATCATCTACAAGGCGTTGTTGTTCATGAGCATGGGCGCGGTCCTGCACCGCGTGGGCACGGTCAAGGGCTCTGAACTGGGTGGTCTGTTCAAGTCCATGCCGGCGACGACCTTCTTCTGTCTGATCGGGGCCGCCTCGATCTCGGCCTTCCCGCTGTTCTCGGGCTTTGTCGCCAAGGCGCTGACGCTTGCCGCCGTGGCCCAGGAACACCACACCCTGGTCTGGCTGGTCCTGGTCTTTGCCTCTGCGGGTGTCCTGGAGCACTCGGGTATCAAGATCCCGTATTTCGCCTTCTTCGCTCACGACAAGGGGCTGCGCGTACGCGAAGCGCCCGTGAACATGTTGATGGCGATGGGGCTGGCTGCACTGCTGTGTGTCTATCTCGGCATCAATTACGGCGTGCTCTATGAGCTGGTCCCGTATCCGGAGGCCGCGCTTTACTACGAGCCCTATACCTTCGATCACATCGTGGGGCAGATGCAGTTGCTATTGGCGGCGATGTTCGCCTTCACGGTTCTGGTCAGGTTCAAGCTCTATCCGGATGAGAAGCGCTCGGTGAATGTCGATTTCGACTGGATCTATCGCCGTTTCCTGGACGGGGCGGCACGCTGGGCCTGGCAGATGATCGACCGCCTCAATGCCGCGGTCGGCAATGTGGTCAGCTCTGCACAGTCCCGCATGGGCGTGAAGGCGTTCGAGATCTTCAGCCCGGGCGGTCAGCTCAGCCGGGATATCCCGAGTGGTGTCCTGGCGATCTGGACCAGTGCGCTCCTGGCGGTCGTCCTGCTCATCGCATACCTGGCGCCCTGATATTTCCTCGCCTTAGGCCGGAAAGCTCAGAAATGCACGCACCGCGTGTATTTTCTGGCTTTGCGTGGAAAATAGGAATATAATCCATATCAGGGCGTAGCCTCCTAGCATGAGGAGCGAGGTCGATTGCGACTTCGTGACCAGAACGGGAGAGCATGATGATGGTTCCTCAGGGACGTCACGACGAGGCGAGGCGACAGGATCGTGCCTGCGCCCAGCTGACCGCGAGTGCGGTCGCCTATTCATTCGGTATCGCGCCGCACGATGTGGTGGCGCCGACCCGGCGGTCGCGCGAAGCGGCCTTTGCCCGCCAGATCGCCATGTATCTGATGCATATCGCCTTCGGACTGCCGCTGGCGCGGGTGGCCCTGGCCTTCGACCGTGACCGCTCGACGGCGGTGCATGCCTGTCACCGGGTGGAGGACCGGCGCGATAACCGGGACTTTGATGCCTGTCTGGATCAGCTGGAAGCCTGCCTGCGCTCGGCGCCGCGCCCCCAGGCCGTGCAGTGATGACCGAGCCGGCACGCTGGGAGCGTTGCCTGGCGCGGCCGGGTGCGCGATTGCTGGCCGTGACCGGGCAGGTCGGGCGCTGGGCTGTCTATCCCCAGGGCGACCGCCGCCGCCGACCGCTGGTCCGGCTCTGCGCCGAGGAGTTGCGCCCCGCGCTGTCTGACGGCCGGCTGCAATGCGTTGGCGAGTCGTACATCCAGACCGAGGCCGGCCGCATGGCGGTCAAGCGCGTCAGCGGCGGTTACCGGGCCCAGCACCAATCGCTGCAGCTGTGCAACGTGATCGAGCGGAACGGCGCGTTTCGCGGCGTCCAGCATAATGGACGTGAGAGCCCGGTCGGACGCTGGTCGCATTTCCTGGGCGTCGAGCAGATCAATGCCGCCGAACAGTTCATCGCCGACTATCACCGGTCAACGCTGATGCCCTCGGTGACACGCAATTGGAACCTGGATGCCCAGATCCGCGTGCCGGGACGGGGCGGGGGCGCCGAAGGCGGTGCACTGGGCCGGATGGAGGCGACGCAAAGGATCATGCGCGTGTTCGATCGCCTGGGCCGCCGCGATGGCGAGATTGTCACCGCGGCCCTGATCCGCGAGGAGAGCCTCGCGGCACTGGGCCGGCGGTATGCCCGCAACCCGCGTGATGGGCGCCGGGTGGTCACGGGCGCGCTGGACCGCCTGGTGGCCGTGACTAGTCGGCCGCGACGGTCTGGATGCGCTTGATCATTGAAGCGAGGCCGTTCGAGCGCTGCGGCGACAGGTGTTCTGCCAGGCCGATACGCTGCAGGACTTCGCGGGCATCAATGGAAAGGATGTCCTCACCGGTGCGACCGGAATACAGGCGAACCAGCAAGGCAGCGAGACCCTTGACGATATGAGCATCGCTTTCGGCGCGAAACACGTGTTGATCGCCGTCCGGCTCGTGCACCAGCCAGACCTGGCTGACACAGCCCTTGACCTTGGTGATGTCGTTTTTCTCGGACGGATCGAGGGGCGCGAGCGCCTTGCCCATATCGATGAGATATTTGTAGCGCTGTTCCCAATCGTCGAGCAGATCGAATTCCTCGACCAGATCCTCGACTTCGTCCTGAATGCTAGAAGTGCTCATACCCGCGACCTAGAGCGAGAGGTCGCGGGGCGCAAGTGCGGAGTGAAGTCGCGCCTTAGCGGGCGCTGTCTTCGTGATCCTCGATCGCCGCTTCAATGCGGGTCACGGCCATATCGGCCAGGAAGGCGCCCAGTCGCGCGGCCTCCTCGCCGGCGTCGCAAATCTCCTGGCGATCTTCACACCAGCTGCCCACAGCGCCTTCCGCGTCGATACGCGTCTCGGCGATTTCCTGCGGCAACATGATCTCGCCACCTGCAAATTCACTGGGAACAAACAGGCTAACAATTGCGAGCCAAAATCCTGCACGAATAAAGAACATGCTCTATCCACCTCATCGACAGCCTTTGCGGCTGTTCTTCTTCTTTGCAGGATAGAGGCTAGGTGAGCGGGCGCGAAATAGCGAGCGTTTGTGGGGTTTAGCGACAATAACGTGCGAATTTGGAGCACAGGTTTTGTCTAAAATTTATACGCAATTTTATCTTGTCCCGACGCGGGACACTTTTTGGTAAGGTGTCTTAAGAAACGCGCCGGATCGGTTAACCCCTGGCCGACGGCCTAGTTGGTTGCCGTCGAGGCCCCGATACAGCGGCTGACATCGAGCAGGGCGTGCTCGGCGATACAGAAGCTGTCTTCATACTTGAAATGGCCGGCCGCGACACATTGTTGGAGGTCGAGGCGAACCCAGGCCAGGCAGCGTTCCACCACCGGATCGGACAACAGGGCATCAATCACCTCGCGGGAGCGGGCCGGGTCTGCGGACAGATCTTCCAGCGCGGCGACCGAGAGAATGCGGCCAATACGCTGGCGGTCCGGATCGATGGCGGTCTCGCCGACGGTCAGCGACAGTTGCGGGCCCATGGGGGCTGCGACCTGTTCCGGCGCGGCGTTCTCGAACAATTCGGAGGCGGCAATGCCGGAACCGATGCGGTTCTGAACCTCACTGTCCAGGGCGATATTGCGCTCGGCAGCCTGTTCGATTGCGGCGAGGCGGCTTTCCCGGTCCCGGGCGCGGACATTTGCCCAGCGTGCGCTCTGCAGGTCATAGGCGGCATTGCGATAGCGTTCAGCAACTTCACGGATCTGGGCCGTGTCGCGCTCCAGCGCATCGACGACCGAAGTCTGGGCGTCGCCGGAGTTTTCAAAACTGGTGGCAAAGGCCGGGTCGAACATCAGGCCAGACATGGCCGCCTCGGGACCATAATAATCCGCCAGCTCGCGCACATCGTCGAGATATTCCGGGTGCTGGGCAGCAATCATGGCAGTGTAGGCGATCCAGGCGCGGACGAGCCGGTCCTCGCTGTAGAAGGAGGACAGCGTGTCCATGGCATTGTCCAGGTCCGCTGCCGAGCCGATCGGGGCGTCGCGCAGGTCGGCGATAACACTGTGATAGGCCGCATAGGACGAGGCTTCGTCGCGCAGGGCGGAGCTGTCCTGGGCCGCCGGGGCTTCGAGCTGGAGAACCGGGGTGTCTTCGGCCGGTGCCGCCGCGGGTTGATCCTGTAGCGACGTGCTGACGAGCAGGCTTGCAACAAGCAGTTTCAACATGGGGGCCTCCGTAACCGAGCTGTGATCAATATGCCTTGCCGGAAGCGTCGCTCCAAGGCTCGAATCATGAATTGTTCAGCGCAGGATTGCTCATTCACAAGCGTAAACGCGCAAAGTTTAAGATTTAGCTTTTGTTAACCCTTGCGGCGAAGATTAACGAAGACCGCTTGTGCCTGAGTCGCACTGTGAGGACATGAAACAGACCCGCCGAGACATAACCCTCTGGATCGCTGAACGCGGAGGCCCTGTCGTCAACCTGATCTGGTTGGCCACGCTGGGCTGGGCGGCAACGCGTGTCTGGCCGATGGTCGATGCCCCGGTCTGGGCCAAGGTGGTGGGCATCGGTGTCCTGGCGTTGCCCGCTGTCGCCGGCCTTGTCCTCTCGGCGCGCCTCACCAAGGATTTCGATCGCTTCCTGATCGCCATGTTGTGGACGTCGCTGGCCGTTGCCGTAACGGCGGCGGGCGGGGGCATCAACGGGCTGGGGGTTATCCTCTTCCC
>JAYZXG010000169.1:0-4792 GCA_036141435.1 Pseudomonadota bacterium
AGATGATCAAGCTTCAGGCCTGTAGTGAAATTCGCGCACACGGCGCCAATCGCGACATCGGGATAGTCCCGCGCCAGTTCCTCGCATGCATCGATCAGGTGCTGCTTGGAGATATCGAGCCCGACATAGGCCGCGGCATCACCCAGAGCGTCCAGCAATGTCCGGATCTTGACGCTGGATCCCGACCCCGGCTCGATCACGACAGCGTTTGGACCGGCCCGCAACGACAGTTCGTCGGAGATGCTTTCCAGCAGGTCCAGCTCAGTCCGCGTGACGTAGTATTCGGGCAATTCGGTGATCTGGTCGAACAGTGCCGAGCCGGCCTGATCGTAGAAATATACCGGCGGGATGGAGCGCGGTGTCGCGGACAGACCGTCCACCACATCACGCATGAAATCTCCGAGCGGCGGATGCTGGTCGTCGAAATACTCGATCGCGGCATGCGCAGTTTTGCGGCCGATCACTTGGTCGGTCATGTAAGCTTCCAGTCTGCTGCGGAGAAAAAGGCGAGAGCTAGCGTTGTGCGCGTATCGCGCTCGAGGACTCCGATTGTAACGGTTCAATCAGATAGGTCCATGCCGGCGCCGATTTAAGAGCCAGATTTTTGGCGGCACTCTCACGAATTCGTGCATGGCGGTAGATACTTGCCGCCTTCGACAGGCGCGCGCGAACCGGATCCTGGGGCCGCGATATCACGGCAATCGGAACACTCTTCATGATCTCTTTCCAGAGATACCAGCGGTGGATGGTGCGCAGGTTGTCGGCCCCCATCAACCAAACGAAGTGATTGTTGGGATGCCGCTTTTTCAGCTCGTCCAACAGGGCTTTCGTATGCTGTACGCGCCAGCGATGCTCGATATCGCTGACCACCATGGCAGGCTGCGAGACACCGTCGCGGACCCTCTCAAAGCGGCTGGCATAGGGCTCGGCCTGCCGGGTCTTGATGGGATTTTGAGGAGAGACCAGCCACCACACACGGTCGAGGCCCAGCCGCCTCATTGCGGCTATGGCGACGTGCATATGTCCGGCATGGACCGGGTCAAAACTGCCGCCGAACACGCCCACGGTCATGCCGCGTGACAGAGCCTCACCCTGCAGGGGGCGGACAGCACGCCGGCCGGGCGCGGAGCGTCGCCCGGGGACAGGAGCAGAGCGCCGCCTAGCCACGGACCTCGCCCTGCCCGCGCACCACATATTTATAGCTGGTCAGCTGACGCGCCCCGACCGGTCCGCGCGCGTGCAGTCGCGATGTCGCAATTCCGATCTCGGCGCCAAAACCGAACTCACCACCATCCGAGAAGCCCGTCGAGGCATTGGCAATGACGACGGCGCTATCAACCGAATTCAAGAAGCGCTCCTGGATGGACGCATCGGCGGCCAGGACCAGATCCGTATGGCCCGAGCCATAGCGCGCGATATGCGCCATTGCCTCATCCAGTCCGTCGACCACGCGTGCCGCCAGAATGGCATCGAGGAATTCCTGTCCCCAGTCGCTGTCCTGCGCAGCGACCGCATCGGGGAAAACCGAGCGCAGGGCGTCATCCGCGCGCAGTTCGCACCCCGCATCGGCCAGCGCCCGTGCGATCGGCTTCCAGTGCGTCTCGAGAGCCGCCCGGTCCACCAGGAGGCATTCCAGCGCGTTGCAGACCCCGGTGCGGCGCAGCTTGGCATTGAGGATGATGTCTCGCGCCATGTCCGGGTCCGCGCTGGGATGCAGATAGGCGTGGCAAATGCCATCCAGGTGCCCCAGCACGGGTATGCGGGCCTCGGCCTGGACCCGCGCAACTAGCGCCTTTCCGCCGCGCGGAATGACGAGATCGAGCTGGCCCTCCAGCCCGGACAGCATGGCACCGACAAAGGCCCGGTCCGCCGTATCGGGATGCTGCACCAGGTCCGCCGGAAAACCGGCATGCTGCAACCCGGTCCGGATCGCCGCGACGAGCGCCTGCGCGGATTGCAGGGAGTCCGACCCCGACCGCAGCAGGACGGCATTGCCAGACCTGACCGCCAGGGCGGCGGCATCCGCCGTGACATTGGGTCGGGCTTCGAAAATCACCCCCAGCACGCCAATCGGCACACGTACCTGGTGGATGTCCACGCCGCTTGGCGCCTGCCAGTGCTCGATGACCTCGCCCAGCGGGTCGTTCTGCTCGGCAATCTGCCGCACCGCAGCGGCGATTTCGCCCAGCCGAGCCTCGTCCAGCATCAGGCGATCCAGGAATGCAGGCGGTCGCCCGTGATCGCGTGCCACGTCCATGTCGCTGGCATTGGCCGCCAGGATCGCAGGCATCGCCGTCTCGATCGCTGTCGCAATGGCGGTCAGGGCAGACGACCGCTCCGCCGCCGACCGGTCGGCAGCGTCCTGGCGCGCGCGCTGGGCACGCTGCGCCATCTCCAGAGCCTGGCTTTCTACCGTCACGCATCCACTCCGCTAGTTGAGCAGGATATCATCGGCATGCACGAGCGCCGCCGCCCGTTTATACCCAAGGATTTCCTCAATTCGATCAGTCTTTTGCCCGCCGATCAAGCGGGCGTCGTCGGCGTCATAGGCCGAAATCCCGCGACCGATGACCTGGCCCTGCTGGGAGACAATGAGCACGGCATCACCGCGTTCGAACTGGCCCGACACGCCAATCACCCCGACCGGCAACAAGGACTTGCCATCCTGCACGGCCCGGCCCGCGCCCGCATCGACCTGGATCGCCCCCTGCGGCTCGATCGCCCCTGCCAGCCACGAGGTTCGCCCGATCCGCATGGCCGTCGGTGCGGCGAACCAGCTGCCATGGCCGGCATCTGCCAATTTGAGGATGGGGGTGTCATGGGCGCCGTGCGTGATCGCTGTGGCACAGCCGGACTGGGCCGCGATCTGGGCCGCGGCCAGCTTGGTGACCATGCCTCCGGTGCCCACACCCGCCTCGGCATTCCCCTCTCCGGCCATGGCCAGGATTTCGTCCGTGATGGCGGGAATCTCCGACAATCGCTGTGCCGCAGAATCCTGGCGCGGATCAGCCGTATAGAGGCCGTCGATATCGGACAGCAAAACCAGGAGGTCGGCGCCAACCAGCTGAGCGACCCGGGCCGCCAGCCGGTCATTATCACCGTAGCGGATCTCCTCCGTGGCCACGGTATCATTCTCATTGACCACCGGGATCGCACCGAGGTCCAGCAAGGTATTCAGGGTGGAGCGGGCGTTGAGCCAGCGCCGGCGCACTTCCGTCACATCCAGCGTGATCAGCGCCTGCGCCGTCTGCAGGCCATGGGGTTTGAAAGCTCCGGCCCAGGCATCCACCAACAAGGTCTGGCCGGCCGCTGCAGCCGCCTGTTTCTGTTCCAGCGTCAGCCCGCCGCCGGGCAGTCCCAGCTTCGGTCGCCCCAGCGCCACGGCGCCCGATGAGACAATGGTCGTACGAACGCCCTGGCGATGCAGGCTCGCAACGTCATCGGCAATTCTCTGGAAAGCGGCCGGTCCCTCCTGAAGCAGCGCGGATCCGACTTTGACGACCAGGCTGCGGACAGAAGTGAACGCAGCCCGTGTCACGGCGCCCAGCCTGGCGCTTCATCATCGCCGGCTTCTGCGGCGGCAGCGGCGGCAGCAGAAGCCGCAGCTTCATCGGCCCGTTCCAGCTTGACCATATCCCAGGCGGCAGAACAGAGCTGCTTCACACCGGAACCGGACACGCCCGACATCTTCACAACCGGCAGGTCAATCGCCTCGGAGAGGGCCCGGGCCCGCTCGGACGCGTCCTCATCGGTCATGGCATCGGTCTTGTTGAGCACAATGATCTCGGCCTTGCTCTCAAGCCCGCCGCCATAGGCGACCAATTCCTTGCGCACCGTATGATACGCCGCAACCGGGTCGTCCTGGGTGCCGTCAATCAGGTGGATCAGGGACGCACAGCGCTCGATATGCCCCAGGAAACGGTCCCCGATACCCGCGCCTTCGTGGGCGCCTTCGATCAGGCCCGGGATGTCGGCGACAATAAAGCGCGAACCCGGCCCCAGATCGACAACACCGAGATTGGGATAAAGCGTCGTGAACGGATATGCGGCAATTTTCGGATTGGCCCGGCTGACCGCGCTCAGGAATGTCGACTTGCCCGCATTGGGCAGTCCGACCAGGCCCACATCCGCGATCAGTTTCAGACGCAGCCAGAGCCAACGCTCCTCGCCCGGCCATCCGGGGGTGGATTTGCGGGGCGCCTGGTTGGTGGATGACTTGAAGCGGGCATTGCCCTTGCCCCCATCACCGCCCTTGGCCAGCATCACGCGCTGTCCCACCTCGACCAGATCGGCCAGGACCTCGTCATTGTCCTCGTCCAGGATCTGCGTGCCCGCGGGCACCTGCAGGACAACATCTTCGCCACCGGCACCGGTCTTGTTGCGGCCCATCCCGTGCGTGCCGACCTGGGCCTTGAAATGCTGCTGGTAGCGATAGTCGATCAGCGTGTTGAGACCTTCAACCGCCTCGACCCACACGTCTCCACCCTTGCCGCCATCACCGCCATCCGGACCGCCATATTCAACATAGGCCTCCCGTCGGAAGGAGACACATCCGGCTCCTCCGTTCCCGGATTTCACAAAGACTTTGACCTGATCGAGGAATTTCATCTGACGGTTTCTTAAGTTCGGGCGGATTCAATCCGCCGTCTATATAGCGTCTGGGCGCGGATTTCAGTCTCTTTTGTGCAAGCGCAGCACGAAACTGCAGCAAAATCCATGTCCGGACACGGATTTTCTTGACGTCAGATGATCGATTTTGACTCCATGAACGCGTCCGGACACGAAACCGCCC
>JAYZXG010000170.1:0-2745 GCA_036141435.1 Pseudomonadota bacterium
CCGGAGGCATCGCCTCCTTGGTGTGACTGACCAAATTCGATCCATATCGAATTACTTGGAATTGCCCCCTGCGGACTATTCCTAAAATTTTCACTACAGCAATTACGGGGCCGATGCCATAGCCCGCCGCGCCAAAACACGTATTTGGTGCAAAAAAATATCGCCGTTGCAGGAGAGTTACACTTAGTTGTTTTACCAACTAAACGGCACACATCCGTACCAGGCGAAAAATTCTAGTGAAGCGCGATTTCGAGGCTTTCCTGCAGGGCCACGACCTCTGATGCGCGCGGCTGGAAACCATCAAGCGCAGACTGGTAGGCACTGACCAGGTCCGCATCGCGGCCATAGAGGTCATTGAGGAAGCGCACATCCCCGTTTTCATCGCCAACCACAGTCCAGTAGGCAATGTGAACCCGGATGCGTTCATCCAGCCACACCACTGTCGGCGAATTGCCGGCTGTCACGCTGGCAATCTGCTCGGCGTCATAGCCGTCCTGCCCATCGAGGATCCAGCGCGCCAGCTCCATCGGATCTTCCACCCGGATGCAACCGGCGGAAAAATCCCGCCGCGTACGGAAGAACTGGTCACGCTCGGTGGTGTCGTGGATGTAGACATTGTGCCGGTTCGGGAAAATGAACTTCACCTCGCCCATCGGATTGGTCGGTCCGGGCGCCTGGGACAGCCGGTAGGGCCATGACTGTCCCCACTGGGACCAGTCCACTTCCCAAGGCTGGATCGCACTGCCCGCCGCATCAAAGATACGAAACCCGTAATAATCAACGACATTCGGGTTTCGCCGGATCGATCGGAAACGGGAGCGGGCAGAGCCCGTCGGCACGCCCCACCAGGGATTGAAGACGAGATATTCCATCTCATCGGAAAACTCGGGCGTGGAGCTCGCCGTCCGGCCGACCATGACCTGGTGGGTTCGAACCAGCTCGCCATCCTCCCACGCCTCAAGGCGATAATCGGCAATGTTGACCCAGATATGCTTGCGGCCGAGGTCGCGCTCCCGCCAGCGCCGCTGTTCCAGATTGGCGCGCAGCTGGGTCAGGCGTTGTTCCGGGCTGATATTGAGCTGGCGCAGGGTATTGCGATCCATACGCCCGCTGGGCGCCAGGTTCACGCGCCCCTGGAAACGCCGCACGGCTGTCTCGAGCCGCGGCCCGTAAGGCTGACCCTCTTCCCAGTCGCTGTGATAGAGGCCCTCGGCGGCCAAGCGCGCGCGCAATTGCTCGACACGCGGTCCCGTCGCGCCCGGTTCCAGCGCCCCACCCTCGCGATCGACTTCCGGCCAGATGGGTTGCAGCGCCATCATGCGCAACATCTCGCGACGCAGGATGTCATAATCCCGAACACGCGGCGCAAAATCCTGTAGCGTCGCGGCCACGTCACCGTCTGCCAGGGCGTCGCCCAGGGATGCAATCAGGACGTTCTGCTCTTCATTGGACAGCTGGCGAACCTCATGGCTCTCCGGGTCCAGCAAGCCGAACCGCAACCACCCGCCGAATTGCATGAAGGCCTGCTGCGCCAACGATTGGCGAACGGCCAGCGCTTCCTGCGGATTGGCGATTCGAAACGCCAGCAGGTCCATGGATGGCAAGCCGTGACTGGGCGCTTCAAAGAGTTGCGACACCAGTCGATCGAGATCGCCCTGTGACCACAGCGACAAGGCCGGCATCGGCAGGAGCGGCACTTCCGGCACCACTTCTTCGACCACGTCTGTGTTGGGCAATAGGCCGACGGAATCCGGGTCCTGCTCGGGATCCTGCGCATGAACCGCGGTTCCCAGAGCGATGGAAAGCGATATGCCCAGCAGGTGCTTCACCACGCGACTCCGTACGAATTGCGCAAACATTAACCAGTCATTGCCGGAACGTGAAGCGCTTTTCCAGCGATCCGTGAGATAGATTATTTTTCTGACGTAGGCTATTGATTATCCGAGCGTTCTCGCTCTTCTTCATCCTGCGCCATCAGCTCGGCGAATTCGTCCGCCCGGCTCTTGGCTCGCGCGATATAGGTGGGATTGGAAAACACATCGAGCTCGGCATCCCAGACCTCCATCAAGTGGCGCAGTCCGGCCGTGTCATGGTCATCGAAAGCCCGTGCCTTGCGCTCGGCATCCTCCTGCGAATGACCCAGCTCGACCAGTGCGGATTTCGCCATGGCGACGGAGGACCCGAACATCTCCCGGAACGCCGTATCGGCGCCGGCAGCGCACAGCCGATAAACGTGATCGCGGTCGGCGGCGCGAGCGAGAATGCGGACCTGTGGATAGCGCCGGTGAACGAAGTCGACGAGCTCGACGGCCCGTTCCCTGTCATCGATTGCCACGATGAAGAGCTTGGCATTGGCGATGCCCGCCGCGACCAGCATGTCCGGGCGCACCGCGTCACCGTAATAGACGTCGATGCCGAACTTGCGCAGGGAATCGATATGTTCGGCCGATGAATCAAGGACGACCGGCTTGTGTCCGGTCATCACCAGCATGCGCTGCACGATCTGTCCGAACCGACCCATGCCCGCAATGATCACACTGCCCTCTTCCTCGATGGTGTCATGCCCGCGCTCGGGTGCATCCCCGAGCCGCACGCGCGGAGCCACAACATGCTCATAGGTCAGCAGGAGCGCCGGGGTCGCCAGCATGGACAGGGCAACGACCAGCGAGGTAAAGGCGGCGACATCCGGGGCCAGCACATGAGAGCTGACAGCAAACGTCAGCAGAACGAACGCAAATTCACCGG
>JAYZXG010000171.1:0-3202 GCA_036141435.1 Pseudomonadota bacterium
TTGAAACCGTGCACACCAACAGACATGTCTGTGCCTTCGCTCTATCGCTCGGTCAGTTAATCATGCTAACACCTGATTTCCTTCCTTGCAGCGCAACATGAATTCGCAAGTGCAACAAACCAAATGACGATCCGAACTCGCTTCGCTCCTTCACCGACGGGCTTTCTTCACATTGGTGGAGCACGCACCGCCCTCTTCAACTGGCTGTTCGCCAAACACCATGGCGGCGAGTTTCTGCTGCGAATCGAGGACACCGATCGCAAGCGCTCGACCCATGAAGCCATTGATGCGATTGGCGAAGGTCTGAGCTGGCTCGGTCTGGACTGGACCGGCGAAGCGATTTCCCAGTTCGCGCAGGCCGACCGTCATGTCGAGATCGCCAATGCCCTCGTGGAGCGCGGCAAGGCCTTCCGTTGCTATTGCACGCCCGAGGAAGTCCAGGAATTGCGCGACCAGGCCTTTGCCGAAGGCCGCGCCCTGCGATCGCCCTGGCGCGACCGGGATGCGGGCGCTGATGAAGCCGATTTGCCGTTCACCGTGCGTTTCCGGGCGAGCGATAACGACACTGTGATCGAGGACGAGGTCCAGGGCACGGTCAAATGGGCGGCCAAGGAATTCGACGATCTCATCCTGCTGCGCAGTGATGGCACGCCGACCTATAACCTCGCCGTTGTCGTCGATGATCATGATATGGGCATCACCCACATCGTTCGCGGTGATGATCACCTGGTCAATGCCGCGCGCCAGAGCCAGATCTATGATGCAATGGGCTGGGATCGTCCGGTCTTTGCGCACATTCCGCTCATTCATGGTGATGACGGCAAGAAGCTCTCCAAACGCCACGGTGCACTCGGCGCCCAGGATTACCGCGATATGGGCTATCTGCCGGAAGGCCTGCGCAATTACCTGCTGCGCCTGGGCTGGGCCCATGGCGACCAGGAATTGTTCACCGATGCCGAGGCCATTGCGGCGTTCGACCTGGGCGGTCTGAACAAGGCGCCGGCGCGCATGGACCTGTCCAAGCTGGCGCATATCAACAGCCACCACATCGCTCATGCCGATGATGAACGCCTGCTGGCGCTGAGCTGGCCGTGGATTTCCGCGCTTGAAAACCGCATCACGGACGAAGAGACGATCAAGGCGCGCTATCTGCGCGCGATGCCGGTGCTGAAAACCCGCGCATCGACACTGGATGAGTTGGCCCAGCAAGGTTATTTTCTGGTCAAATCTCGTCCATTCGAATTTTCCGGCAAGGCTGCCAAGGCGCTCAAGGAAGACGCAAGAGAACGTCTTAACCGCCTTTTCACCACTCTGTCCGACATCTCGGACTGGACAGAAGGTGTGTTGTCCCAGGCCCTGCAGGATTTCGCCGACGCTGAAGAGGTTGGTTTCGGTAAAGTAGGTCAACCGCTCCGCGCGGCATTGACCGGAGGGGCACCCGCCCCAGATCTGGCCCAAGTCATGGTCTTTCTTGGCCGCGACGAAGCGCTGGATCGCATAACAGATCAAATGTCGCAGGGCAGCTAACTGTCCGCCACGCGTAGAGGGAAGACGATATGGAAAGCAAAGCAAAGCCGAATGGCACCGCCACTCTGAACTATAACGGCCAGAGCTATGACCTGCCGGTATTCAGCGGAGAAATTGGCCCGGACGTCATCGACATCCGCAAGCTGTACGCTCAGACCGGTGCATTCACCTATGATCCGGGTTTCACCTCGACCGCGAGCTGTGAAAGCCAGATCACCTATATTGATGGCGATGAAGGTACCCTGCTCTATCGTGGTTACCCGATCGACCAGCTGGCCGAGCATTCCAGCTTTATCGAAGTCTGCTATCTCCTGATGAACGGCCGTCTGCCGGAACAGAAGGAGCTGGAGGATTTCGACTGGACGATCCGCCGACACTCCATGCTGCACGATCAGTTCGAGATGTTCTTCCGCGGTTTCCGTCGCGATGCACACCCGATGGCCATCATGGTCGGCACGGTGGGCGCGCTGTCGGCCTTCTACCACGACTCCACGGACATCAATGATCCGGAAGCGCGCACGATTGCCAGCCATCGCATGATTGCGAAAATGCCGACGATCGCCGCTCGCGCGTTCAAATATGCCATCGGCCAGCCTTTCATCAGCCCGCGTAACGAGCTGGACTATGCAGCAAACTTCCTGCGCATGTGTTTTGCGGTTCCGGCGGAAGACTATGAGAGCAATGCCGTTCTCGCCAAGGCGATGGACAAGATCTTCATCCTGCACGCCGATCACGAGCAGAATGCGTCGACCTCCACGGTTCGCCTGGCCGGTTCGTCCGGCGCCAATCCGTTTGCATGTATCGCTGCGGGCATCGCGTCCCTGTGGGGCCCGGCGCACGGTGGTGCCAACGAAGCTGCGCTGAACATGCTCAACGAGATCGGTTCCGTCGACAAGATCCCGGAATACGTCGCCAAGGCCAAGGACAAGTCCGATCCGTTCCGCCTGATGGGCTTCGGACACCGCGTCTACAAGAATTACGATCCGCGCGCGAAAGTCATGCGCGAGACCTGTCACGAGGTTCTCGACGTGCTGGGCGTTCGCAACGACCCGACCCTGCAGGTCGCCATGGAGCTGGAGCGTATCGCGCTGGAAGACGAATACTTCGTCGAGAAGAAACTCTACCCGAATATCGACTTCTATTCCGGCATCACGCTGAAGGCGATGGGCTTCCCGACCGAGATGTTCACCGTGCTGTTCGCCCTGGCGCGTACGGTCGGCTGGATCGCGCAATGGTCGGAAATGCTGGGCGATCCGTCCCAGAAGATCGGTCGTCCGCGTCAGATCTTCACCGGCGCCCAGCCTCGCGACTACGTCCCGCTGGACAAGCGCTAGGCGATACTCGCTTCAGGAAGAAGGCCGCTCGATTGAGCGGCCTTTTTTATTGGCTGAGCCGGAACACTGTCTCGGCGGCATTCTCGCTGGCATCGCCCTCGCCACGCAGCTTTTCTGTGGCGGCCGCCAAGCGTGTGTGAAGACTGTCCCGGCGTTCGGGATCATCCAGTAGCGCGGCGACCTCGTTCGCCAGCAGACCACCGCGGCAGCGGGTCTGGACGAATTCCGGAACGAGCATTTCATTGGCCGCGATGTTCACCAGGCTGATGAAGGGCGCTTTCATTACACCGAAGGCGCGGATAATCGCCCAGGTCAGCCAGCCCAGCTTGTAGGCGGTGACG
>JAYZXG010000172.1:0-8188 GCA_036141435.1 Pseudomonadota bacterium
GATGTCCGCCTGCCCGACGAGAGCGCGGCAACGAGCCTGATCGGTCTCGTCCTTCAGGTTCAGTGCGACTGACCGCCGACCACGTGCCAGCACATCCGCAGCTCCTGTGCCGAAGGCGCCCGGACGATCGATACGGATGACATCCGCACCCATGTCAGACAGCAGCATGGCTGCGAAAGGTGCCGGGCCCAAACCGACAAATTCGACGACTTTAACGCCTTTTAGAGGACCTTGTGCTTGCATGGAGACCAACCTCACGATTCTTGGTTTTGGGGATCGTGGCATTTGTGACAAACTCAAGAAACAGGAATTGTCCATGAGGACGCCAGGGGGACAAATGGGACGCGCACTTGACGTCCTGCTCATTGGTCCGACGGACCAGACGGGGGAGCTCGCCAGTCAGCTGGAGAAACTCGCGGTGCGCGCGCGGATCGTGCGTGCTGATACGCCTGCTTCGGCGTCGGCCCGGTCCTATGCCTGTCTGATCGTGTTTGCCACCGATACCGAGACTGTCTCGCAGCATGTCGCGTCAGCCCAGGCTTTCGCCCCGGGCCCGCGTCCCGTGATCGCCATCGGCCCATCCAGCCTGGCCGAACTTGAGAGCATTGATGCCTGGCTTCCGGAACCGGCTCTGCCCGCCCAGATCGCAGCGCGCGCCCGTGCACTGTTCCGGCTGCACACGATGGAAGAAATCGCCCGGCGCCGCGCCCAGGTGAACGCCTTGTACGGCGAGCGTCCCGAGATCGCCGTTCGCCCCGAAGCGCGCAGCAGCGTGCTGTATGTTGGCGATGCCTCGCCGCGCTTCATGAGCCTTCAACACATCATGCAGGCCGATGATGTCGAAGTGGTTGCAGCCTTCTCGTCCTATTCCGCGTTCGATTACCTGCACGAACGCAGTTTCGACGCCGTCATCCTCAATGCCAACGGCAAGGCAGACACTGCGTTCACGATCAGCTCCGCCATGCGCCGCAACGCCCGGCTCTATCACACCCCGGTCTTGTTGCTGACCCAGTCGGCAGATCGCGAAGTCGCGGACGAGGCCTTTGCCCGCGGGGTGTCCGACATCATCAGCGCGCAAACCCCGGACATGGAGATGCGCGATCGTATCCTGACGCTGACTGCGGAACGCCGCCGTCGACGGGCCGCGAAATCTGCGCTCGAGGCCTGTCGTGAACCGCGGACACTGGACATTGATACCGGGCTTTTCCATGCCGGCTTCCTGACCTCGCACCTGCAGGATCTGATCAACGCGACAGATCGCAACGAGCTCAGTTTCACAACGCTGATATTGAACACCGAATTGCCGGACGGCATCGAACGTCCCGACGATCTGTCAGCAGAAAAAGCGCGCCGCCAGTTCGCCGCCATGCTGCGTCATTTGCTGCGCAGCGAAGACGCCGCATGCCGACTGGATAACGAGCGATTTCTTGCCATCCTGCCCTTCACCGAAGAAGACGGCGTTGCCGCCGTCGCAGCCCGTGTCTCGGCCATCGCGGAATGCACGGCCTTCGAGAGCGAGGACCCGCTGCACCCCTTCCGTTTGCATGTGCGCTCACAAGGCATCAGCCCGCAACCGGCTGAAACGGCAGAAGCCCTGATCGAACGGGGTATCCGGCGCCTGCAATCGCGCGATCCGTTTGCTGCCAGGGCCTAGGACGCCTCGCGGGCGCGATCGGCGATTTCCGCCAGCGGGGTCATTGATTTCTCGATGGCACGCAGACGATCCTCCGGATCGTCCCAGCCGGTCCGCAAAACCAGCTTGTGATCCGGACGCGCCTTGAACAGTCCCGGATTGGCGCTGATGTGGGCGATAAGATTGGGCGGATCGATAAAGCGGTCCTTGCGGAAATGAATGACGGCGCCCTTGGGGCCCGCATCCACCTTCTCGACACCCGCCCGCTTGCACAGCATTTTCACGGCGACAACGCGCATCAAGGTCTCCACCTCCTTGGGAAGTGGCCCGAAACGGTCAATCAATTCAGCCGCAAAGCCCTCACGCGCGGCCTTGTCTTCCAGCGAGGACAAGCGGCGATAGAGCTGGAGGCGAACATCAAGATCCGGGATATAATCCTCGGGGATCAGGACGGCGCCACCGGCATTGATTTGCGGTGACCACTCGCCATCATCCTCGTCCTGGCCCTCGCCCCGCAGCGAGGCCACAGCCTCCTCGAGCATGGACTGGTAGAGCTCCACACCCACATCCTTGATGTGACCGGATTGTTCTTCGCCCAGCAGGTTTCCGCCCCCGCGCAGGTCCAGATCGTGCGAAGCGAGGCTGAAGCCAGCGCCGAGGGAATCCAGGGACTGCAAGACTTTCAGGCGACGTTCCGCACCGGCGGTGAGCTTGCGATTGGCTGCCGTGGTGAAATAGGCATAGGCGCGGGTCTTGGAGCGCCCGACACGTCCGCGCAGCTGATAGAGCTGCGCCAGGCCAAACCGGTCCGCACGGTGAATGACCAGGGTGTTTGCCGTTGGAATGTCGATCCCGGACTCCACGATCGTGGTCGACAACAGCACGTCATAGCGACCGTCATAGAAGGCGGTCATGATATCTTCCAATTGCCCGGCCGCCATCTGGCCATGCGCAATCACAAAGGAGACTTCCGGCACGCTCTCGCGCAGGAAGGCCGCGATATCATCGAGATCGGAAATGCGCGGCACGACAAAGAAAGCCTGGCCGCCGCGGTATTTCTCGCGCAGCAGGGCTTCGCGAACGGTCACCGCATCAAACGGGGTGACATAGGTTCTCACGGCGAGACGGTCGACAGGGGGCGTTGCGATGATGGACAGGTCCCGGATGCCGGTCAGCGCCAGTTGCAGGGTCCGTGGGATCGGCGTCGCTGTCAGTGTCAGAACATGCACATCCGCCCGCAGGGCCTTCAGCGTTTCCTTGTGCTTGACCCCGAAATTCTGCTCTTCGTCGACGATCAGCAGACCCAGGTCATTGAACTTGACGGTCTTGGCCAGGAGCGCATGCGTCCCGATGACGATCTCCACCTTGCCGTCGCGCAATTCCTCCTTGGTCGCCTTGGATTCCTTGGCATTGACCAGGCGGGAAAGCTGGCGGACCTTGACGGGCCAGCCGCGGAACCGTTCGCTGAATGTCTTGAAGTGCTGTCGCGCCAGCAAGGTGGTTGGCGCCACAACAGCCACCTGCTGGCCACTCATGGCCACGACGAAGGCCGCCCTTAACGCGACCTCTGTTTTGCCGAATCCGACATCACCACAGATCAGGCGATCCATGGGCCGACCCTTGGTGAAATCGCCCAGCACGTCGTCCAGCGCATTGAGCTGATCATCCGTCTCGGCATAGGGAAAGGCCGAACAGAACTCGTCATACATGCCGCCGGAGCTGTCGATCACCGTCGCTTTTCGCGATAGCCGCTGGGCCGCGATCTTGATGAGCTCGTCCGCCATGTCACGCAGACGTTTCTTGGCTTTGGCCTTGCGCGCCTGCCAGGCCACGCCACCAAGCTTGTCGAGTTGGGCGCTCTCGGCCTCGGCCCCGTAGCGCGACAACAGCTCGATGTTCTCGACGGGAAGATAAAGCTTCGACCCGCCCGCATATTCCAGCTCGATACAATCGTGTGGAGCATCCTGCACCGGCAGGGTTTTCAGACCGATAAATCGCGACAGGCCATGGTCAGCGTGGATGACAAGGTCACCCGGCGACAGGCTGCCCGCCTCGACAATGACATCCGCGGTCTTCTTGCGCTTGCGCGGCCGCGCAAGGCGGTCGCCCAGAATGTCCTGCTCGGAAATGACAACCAGGTTTTCGGTTTCGAATCCGCGTTCGATCGGCAGGACCACACGACCGATGCCGGGCCCGGCGGCCGCGTCCTGCCAGTTCTCCGAGAGCTTGATATTCTTCAGCCCGTGATCGCCCAGAACGCTGGCCATGCGCTCCGATGCGCCCAGACTCCAAGACGCCAGCAGCACCCGTTTGCCAGCCTTGTTCAGCTCGACAACGTGTTTGGCGGTCGCATCAAAGACATTGGTGTTCTCCGCGGCCCGCTCAGCCGCAAACACCCGGCCCTGCTTGCCACCCGCATCAACCGTGTTGTCGCCAGGCTCCACGAAGCTGGTGAAATTGCGGACGACGCGCGCGGACAAGGCCCGGTCCCAGTCCTCACGCGTCAGATACAGGGCGTTCGGCTCCAGCGCGCGATAAGTAGACGCAGACAGGCTGGAACTGTGCGCAGTCTCGGCCGCAAGCTGCCGGGCGTCGAAATAGTCCTTCACCTGCTCAACACGCTCGTCGAACGCTTCATGCGCCAGCGCATCCACACCGATCAGACAGGTTTCAGGCAGGTAAGAGAAAGGCGTGACCACTTCGGGGTAGAACAAGGGCAGCCAGTGTTCCACACCGGCCGGCCGGGCGCCTTCGCTAACCGCCTGGTAGACAGGGTCGTCGCGCTGGACGGCCCCGAATGCTTTCACGAACCCGCCGCGATAAAGGGAGATCGAGGTCTCATCGATGATGACTTCGCTGACCGGCGTGAACTCGATCTGCGAGAGTTGTTTCTGCGAACGCTGGGTTTCAGGATCGAAGGTCCGGATGCTTTCCAGACTGTCGCCGAAGAAATCGAGGCGAACCGGCTCCTCGCCATCGGGCGGGAAGACATCAATCACACCGCCGCGGACCGCGAAATCACCGGGCTCCATGACGGTCGCCGTTCGGGCATAACCATTGGAGGTGAAATGATGCAGCAAGGCATCATTATCAACACTCTGGCCGGGTTTCAGCTGGATGCGCGAACCGGACAGGACCGAGCTCGGCGGACAACGTTGGGCCATTGCATTGATGGTCGTGACCACCAACAGGTTTGTATCGCCCTCATGATTGGCCAGACGGGCCAGCGCAGCCGCGCGTCGCGCCGCCAGGCGTGGGGATGGCGAAATCCGGTCATAGGGCTGACAATCCCAGGCCGGCAGTCGTAACAGATCGAGATCGGGCGCGAAAAACTCCAGCGCGGTCGCAAATGCCGCGGCACGGGAATCATCGCGTGCAATGAAGACGCTGACCCCGCCACGCAGACGCGCCGCATCGGCAAACACCAATGCGTCCAGGCCCTCCGGAGCCCCACACACACGAGCCGTTCCGCTCGCCCGGGCGATCAGTTCCAGATCTGTCATCGTCGTCTCTTAAGCGCGCGGTCCGTCGCCATACTGGGCGTCGTCCTCGACCTTGAATGCCTGCAATGCCGTCATGACGTCGTTCTGGAATTGCGTCGGCACGGGCTCCCGGCCAATGATCCAGGCATAGATATCCTGATCCTGTTGATCGAGGAGATGTTCAAACAATTGAACAGCTTCATCCGACATGGAATCGAGATTGGCGTCCGCAAACCGTCCCAGGATCAAGTCAGCTTCCTTGAAGCCGCGACGCCAGGCGCGAATGCGCAGTTTCTTGCGTTTGATGTCAGTGCTTTCGGTCATGGCTCGCATATAGTCCGACAGAGACGCCACGTCGACCACTGGCCTGCGCGTTTTCAATCGCTACACTCGGTAGCAATGCGTCCAGAGATTCTGTTTCCGCTATTCCAGGACATTACGGCCCTGCCCGGTATTGGACCGCGGCTGGCGACCCTGCTTGCCAAGGTCGCTGGACCACGGATCAAGGATGTCCTGTTTCTAAAGCCCGCCAGCCTGATTGACCGACGTTTCCAGACCAGTGTGGCCCAGGCCCCGGAAGACCAGATCGTGACCCTGAAAGGCACGGTTGAGACGCACATAGCCGGGCGCCGCAAGGGACAGCCCTACAAGGTGCGTATGTATGACGAGACCGGCTTCTTGCACCTGGTCTTCTTCCATGCACGTGGCGACTATCTGAAACGGCTGCTGCCGGAGGGTGAGACACGGATCGTATCGGGAAAAGTCGAGCGTTTTGGCTCGGAAATCCAGATGGTGCACCCGGATCTGGTGATCAGCGAAGCGGAAGCCGAGACGACCCCTCTGCTCGAGACCGTCTATCCTTTGACAGCCGGATTGACCGGCAAGACCGTTCGCAAGGCCGTGAGCGGTGCCCTGGCAGTACTTCCCGAGTTTCCCGAGTGGGGCGATACCGGACTGGTCCAGAAATATGGATGGCCAGGGTTCAGTGAGGCGCTGCGGTCACTGCACCAGCCCAACGAAGCAGAGGCGCTCTCCCCGGACACGCCCGAACGCAGTCGGCTGGCGTTCGACGAGCTTGCTGCCCGCCAGCTGGCGCTACAGCTGGTTCGCGCCCAGCGCAAGAAAGTGACGGGGCGGCAAATGCGGGTCGAGGGCCGTCTGGTCACCAAGATGCTCGAGCATGCCCCCTTTGCGCCGACGGGCGCCCAGCAACGGGCCTATGCGGATATCAGGACAGACCTGGAGAGCCCGGAACGCATGACCCGGCTGCTGCATGGTGATGTGGGGGCCGGCAAGACTTTCGTGGCCGCGATGGCCGCCACGCATGTGGCAGAAGCCGGTGCCCAGACCGCCATCATGGCGCCCACGGAAATTCTCGCCCGCCAGCATCACAAGACCATTTCCGCTCTGCTGGCTCCGCTCGGGCTCGAGGTCATCACCCTGACCGGACGGGACAAGGGCAAGTCGCGCAAGACCTTGTTGGACGCGATCGCCTCAGGGCGCGCGCCCGTCGTCTGCGGCACCCATGCGCTGTTCCAGGATGATGTCGCGTTTGCCGACCTCGGCCTGGTCGTGATCGACGAACAACACAGGTTTGGTGTGTCCGATCGGCTGCGCCTGGCCTCCAAGGGGTACCGACCCGAAACCCTGGCCATGACAGCCACGCCGATCCCACGAACGCTGGCGCTGGCCGTGTATGGCGACATGGACGTCTCCAAGCTGGATGAAAAGCCCGCAGGTCGCAAACCGCCCACCACCCGACTGGTTTCGATGGACCGCCTGGGGGAAATGGTCGAAGGCGTCCGGCGGGCGGTGGGCAAGGGCGAACGCGTCTACTGGGTCTGCCCGCTGGTCGAGGAGAGCGAGGTCTCCGAGTTGTCGGCGGCCGAGGACCGCTGGCGTCATTTGAGAGCCGCGCTGGGCGATGACCGCATCGGTCTCCTGCATGGACGGATGAAAGCCGAGGAAAAGGAAGCGATCGCCGCGCGTTTCAGGGCTGGAGAGATCGATATACTCGTCGCCACAACTGTCATCGAGGTGGGTGTGGATGCGCCCGACGCGACGATCATGATCATCGAGCATGCCGAGCGGTTCGGCCTGGCCCAATTGCACCAATTGCGGGGACGGGTCGGTCGCGGCGATCGCGAATCCTCCTGCATCCTGTTGTACAAGGGCCCACTGGGTGAAACGGCGAAGGCGCGTCTGGAAATGATGCGCAAGACCGATGACGGTTTTGCCATCGCCGAAGAGGATTGGCGGCTGCGCGGAGCCGGCGACCCTCTCGGGCTTCGACAGAGCGGATTACCCGATTACCGGCTGGCCGATGTCGAGGCCCATGCCGATCTGATCCCGGTCGCGAATGACTATGCCCGCATGATCGTTCAGAGCAATCCGCAACTGGACGGGGAGAAGGGCGAGGCCCTGCGTACCCTGCTCTACCTGTTTGAACAGGATACCGGTATCCGCTTGCTCAAGTCTGGCTAGGCTTGACCTCGTCCGGCAGTTCCTGCTGCACCGCCTCGGGCAGTTTGTCCGGTGTCACCATGCCAAAGGAAATGATCAGCTTGGCCGCTTCCTCCACTGACATATTGATCGGGATTGTGTTGGCGCGGGACGTGTACAGCAAAAACCCCGAAGTCGGATTGGGGGTTGTCGGAACAAACAGGCCGATTACATCGTCCGCGATCTTCTCCTTGAGCGTCGAATTTCCCTCTGCCGAAACGAAGGCAACCACATAAAGCCCCTTCATCGGATATTCGGTGAGAACGACTTCCTTGAAAGAGTTCTGCTTGCCGGAGAAAACCGTCTCGACGATCTGTTTCAGGGCCCCGTAGACATTACGGACCAGCGGCACGCCTTCCAACAGACGCTCGCCCAGCTGGATGACAGAACGCCCGAAGATATTGGCCGCCAGTGCGCCCAGGGCGGTCAGCAGCACCACGGCGATGGCAACGCCCAGCCCCGGGATGGTGAAATCACCCGGAAGGTAGGTTTCCGGATTATAGCGCGCCGGGATCATGGGTTTGACCACCCGATCCACATAGCCAACAAAGGAAATGATCAGCAGCGCCGT
>JAYZXG010000173.1:0-5411 GCA_036141435.1 Pseudomonadota bacterium
CTGTGAGATGTTCCTCATTCTGGCGCCGCCACAGATAGGCGATCGTCGTCATGGGGACGTTGGCAAAGCGCAAACCGACATCTTCCGGACCATTCGCGCCGTCATGGCGCACGGCCAGCAAGGCATTCGCTCCCGGCGCACGATAGGCGATCAGGGCACACAAATGCTGGCACTGGTCCGGTTTGGTTTGGGCAATATTCGGATCAACAAAGACAGCCTCCCTGACCAATTGAGTCAGGTGGGCCGGTGTGATGGTCTCGAATTGCGAGACCGGAAGTGGAATCGTGCCGTCTCTGAGAAGAGTACTCAGATCACCCAGATCGAAGACGACATCGTTGAAGAGAAACAACATCACCAAGACACCAATAAGAGCAATTTGATCAAAGCATCCTGCTGGCGATTCGTTAAATTTCTTCGACGGGCTCGGTTAAAAAATGCCGCCCCTGGCGATCCTCGATCTCGATAATCCACAAATCGGGGTCGGAACGGACCCGACGCTGGCAATAGGCGTCGATCTCGTCTTCCCCACTCGCCTCGCGCGAATGCGGCACCCAGATTCGTTCGCCCCTCTCGTCCCGTTGCGGAACATACAAGCGGCACACCTGCCGGGATTGGACTACTTTTACGAGCACCGCGCCGGCATGTTCGTCTCCACGGCGAATCACATAAGCGGCCGCGAGTCCCGATTCAGCCCTTCTAATCAAGGCATCCACCCAAAAATCTGCTCTGACCTGCATCATTTTCGTTGCTGGCCGCTCAATTGCTTAATAATCTGTAAATGGGTGAGGGAGCGTTCCATGTCGGTACGAGTAGCGTGCGCCGCTATTGCTTGGGTGGCAGTTATGGCTGGGGGAAGCCTGGCTGTCGAGACAGAAGCCGAAATCGAGATTTCGGCCAGTGAATTAGCTATTCAAGAGTCTGTCTATACTGAAGAGCGTAGTCTGGCTGACCTTCGGTCCGGCATGGACGCCTTCGTCCTCTCACCGTCCCAGACCCGTCAGCGCATTGATTTCGAACTGCCGCCGAACGCTGCAGCGACGGAAGCCTGGCTGCGCCTGGCCGCGCGCCCGGCCAGTGAAACCACGACGGGCCTCATCCATGTCTCCGTCAATGGTGGTGATCCCATCACCATCCGTCCGCAAGCGCGTGCGATGGAAGCGCGTTTCGCCCTGTTCTCCGACGATGTTCGTGCCGGCAGCAACACGCTGGAAATCGAGTTCTCCACCGAGACGGCCACGGCCGGCTGGATTGTTGATGCCAGCCGCTCGCAGCTGCGCCTCTCGCTGCAGCGTGAAGACCGCATCGCGACACTGGATGAGCTGGAAGAAACGCTGGCCTCCGATTTTGCTGCCATGCGCCGCGTTGCGCTGATCTCCGAGGACAACAGCGAACGCGCCACGGCGGAAAGCCTCATCGCCCAGGGCATCGCCCTGCGGGCCGGCGTTGTCCCGATCTTCACCCACGACATCGAGAATGCCGACCTGATTGTCCACGTCGCAGAGGTTGATGCCCTGCCCGAGGAAGACCGCGCAGCGCTGCGCAATGCAGCGGGCGTATCGGGCCCGGAAATCGCCTTCCGCAATGACGGTACGCCGGAACTGATCGTCACCGGCCGCAATGCCGAGGAGACCACGGCGGCCGCGCGCCTCCTCGCCGCGCGCTCGTTTGAAGGCTACCAGTCTCACTTCCTGGCTGCAGATGCGATCTCGGCCAGCCGTCTCGGTGTTCGCCAGGCCCGCGATGCCCGCAACATGGCCCGTGCGGCAGACCTGCGCACGTTTGCAACGTCCGGCCTGCCCTTCTCGGCGGACCAGGGGTCGCGGACTGCAGTGCAGATTGTCGGCAATGGCGCAGAGGACCGGTTCGGGGCCCTGTCCGTCCTGGCCCGCGCGGCACTGACCAGTGGCGAAGCCTGGCTCTACGCCTGGTACGGCAACGGCCAGCAGGTCGTTCCCGCTGACCACAATCTGCTTGTCATCGGCCCGAACAGCACGGATTTCGCTGCCATTGACCAGAACGCTCCGGCAGAGCTGCGCGCCGCGCTGCGTGCCGCTGCCCGCACCCAGGGCCAGCGCGGCATGATGCGCCTCGCGGCTGCGGCCTATGCCGACGAGGTCGCGAGCAATGACTCGAACGACAATGCCCCGAATATCGGCGTTGCATCCCTGTTCGAGGATCGCACGCAGGCCGGTCGCTGGATCGGCACGCTGACGGCCCCGACGGACGCTTCCTTCGAAGCTGCCGGGCGCAGCCTGGCACGCTCCAACCTGTGGGGCTCGCTCGAGGGCCGCGCTGCAGTCTGGAGTACGCGCGGTGTCACGCCGCTGGACTACTCCGTGTCTGCCCCCACGCTGATGGAGCGGGCGCAGGAGTTTGCGCTGGATCACACCCGTGATGCCGCCTTCGTCCTGTTCGGCCTGGCCTTCTTCATGCTGCTGCGCGGTATGTGGCATCGTCGTCGCCGCGTAAACGCGTCGTAAAACCTCCTTTGATATAACCTCGCTCGGATGAGTGGGGTTATGTATGCGTAAATCGCTCCTGGCGATCACAGCCGGGCTGACTGTCCTGACAACACAGGCCGCAGCCCAGAATGCCGACGACGTCTTTGCAGAGCGCGGCTATGCACTGGCGATGGACACGCTGTGCGAGCTCTTCACCCCGGACCAGCGTGATGCACTGTCCGTCTTCTACCTGCAGGCCAGAGGCGCCCTGATCCGCGCTGGCGAAAACGCCGCCGAGCTGGATGACTACCGGGCCAGCCTCGATGCCGCGGCGGCGGACCAGGGCTGCCAGTCCGAACACGCACAGCTGATCTATCAGCGCGTGAACGAGGGTTATGCCGGATTTGAACGCCTGATGCGCATGAGTTTCCCCGCTGATCAGTTCAGCTGGGAAGCCAATGCCCCCATCGGCCTGTCACAGACAGAATGGCTGGCGCGCCAGGATGCAGCCCCGGTCGCGGCCGGACTGGCCCTGGTCAATGGCGAACTGGAATTTGTCGTCGATCTGCCCCGCGTGGACGGCGTGACCTCGGCCATACTGGTCCTGCGCGACATGACACGCGAACCCGACCTCTATGATCCGACCGTCGGCGGGCTCTATCCGAGACCGCAGCATGCGCCCTGGTTGCGCTGGAGCGCGCCGGATTATGCCCGGCAGCTGGTCTTTTCGCGCGGTCGTGTCGACAGCAGCCGCGCCGTCGAGCTAAACCCGGACGAGGGCCGGGAAATTCACCGTTTCTCGGTTGCGGATGCGGAACGCATTGCCCAGCGCGACCCGCGAGAGGCGGCCCGTATCGACCTGATGAACCGGCGCGGCGAGCGCATCACCTCCTACTTTTTCGAAGTGGGTGATCTCGGTGCCGCAATTGCGTTCGTGCGATCCCGCGCACATGTCGACCCGGAGGAGACCGGGCGTACCGGCTAGCGGACGAGCTAGGCTTCCGGCATGCCGGAAGAATGATGCGAGATGATTAGCCAGTTCTCGCCATCCCAACGGTAGACAAAGGTGTAGCGCGCTTTGACCACGGCACCCGTCGCCCCCATGGTGAAGGTGTAAAGACCGCTGTCCACGGCAAGGTCACCGCTGATCTGGATCTGGCGGAGGTCGATTTCACCGGAAGGCTGGCTCTGGAGAAAGTGGACGAAATAATCCTCCTTCTCCGCCGGCGTCAGGCGCGGCGTATTGGACACGGTCGGCAGAAGAATCGATTCCTCTGCGTAGTTCGCCACCACCTGTTTCGGATCACCTGACTTGAGCGTGTCGTTCCAGCGGTCAAACAAAGCCGCAATGGTTTCGCGTGTCGCGTCCATCTGTCTCTACCCCGATCTTGCTGATCGCCCGGCTTCCCGGGCCCGGCGATCCCGTTCCTGGGCGCAGGATTACAGGAGTGAGGCAGGCGTGAACACTGCCCGGCGCAGATTTTCGTCAGCTGGAGAGCGGGATGCTGGCTAGCTGGCGCTGGCGAGGCTTTCCGAAGCGGCCTGGGCGCGCTCGATCTGGGCGCGCACGCCCATATCATCCGTGCCGGAGACAAGCTCGCCCTTCGCTTCCACCAGGACCGGCAGGGTCACGGTGACGGTGGTGCCCACACCCTTGCGGCTGGCAATGCTCATCGTGCCGCCATGCAGCTCGGACAGGGCGCGCACAAGCGACAGGCCCAGCCCGGTACCGCGGTTCTCGATATCGCGTGCATTCTTGGCCTGGCGATAGGGCTGTCCGAGGCGCGCGGCCTCTTCCGGGTCCAGACCGACACCGCTGTCACCAACCGCCAGCACGAGATTGCTGCCCAGCGAGCGGGCCATGACCACGACCGCGCCGCCGGACGGCGTGAACTTCACTGCGTTGGAGAGCAGGTTCAGCAGGATCTGGCGCAGCGCCTTGCGATCCGCCGTGACCTTGATCGGGTCATCCAGCGGATCCACGGACAGGGTCAGTCCCGCCTCTTCCGCCTGCAGGCGCATCATCTTGGCCGTGACGGAAAGGACTTCGGCAATGTCGAATTCCTCCGGCGCCAGCTCGTAACGGTCGGCCTCGATCTTGGACATGTCCAGCACGTCCCCGATCAGCTCCATGAGGTGCTGACCGCTTTCATGGATCAGGTCGGCATATTCGGCATAGCGGGCCGGCATGGGACCGAAGAGTCGGGTCTTCATGACGTCGGAGAAACCAATGATCGCGTTCAATGGCGTGCGAAGCTCATGGCTGACCGAAGCGAGGAATTGCGACTTGGCACGCGCGTCCTCGATCGCTTCGCGCCGGGACTCCTCGGCTTCGCGCAGGGCGGTTTCCACCACCACGCTGTCATCGGCGGCCAGCGAGGCAACGGACCCGCCGGAAATCGGCGCCGCACTCAGCTTGACTGTTTCCGGGCGACCACGCAGGCCGCGAATGGCCAGCAATTCCTCAACCGGGCGACCGGCACTCTTGCGCGCTGCCGAGGTCAGCAACACCCGGTCCTCTTCCTCGAAACCCAGGTCGGAGACCGGCAGGTCCTCGATCGAGCGCGGCAGGCCGGGAGACAACTCCCGCAAGCCTTGCGAGGCAGCCAGGACACGGCCCTTGGGATCACAGGCGATCAGCGGCGCCGGTGCAGCGTCGAAGGCACGCGCCCTCACCCGCCCGGCCTCGGCTTCCTCGCGGATCCGGTCCGCCGTCTTGATGGCGCGGATGGAGGCACAGGTAAATCCGTAGGCCAGCATGCTCAGCGCGCCGAGCACGAAGGGCATGTGATAGGCCACCATCTGCGGCGCCGGCTGGATGAAGCCGGCGAAATCCAGTGCCAGCGTGACGGCGAAGGCCATCAGCGCGACGGCGCTGGCCTTGATCACGGCTTCACGGTCGCCATAGGCGGCAGCCACGGCCGGTGCCAGCGGGAAGAGGATAACCCCCAGCCCGTTGATGCCCCCGCC
>JAYZXG010000174.1:0-3856 GCA_036141435.1 Pseudomonadota bacterium
CCGCGGAAACTTATCGTGCAGGTGCCCGGGCGCAGCCCGGTTACAAATACCCTGCCTGAGCGGCTCGAGAATATCGGTTGGCTCTCATTGCCACACTCGATCTCTCCGCGCCGCCGGGCCAGTGGGGAACCGTTCAACACGGCCACGAAATCGAGACTCACGCTGGGACTATTGTCGAAAATAACAGCGATGCCCGAGATGCTGCCGGAACGTATTCTGACGACGGGCTCGGAAAGAAGTGCTTGAGAGGCGTCGCTCTCGAGGCTGGCTTCAAAGGTTTCTACCCTGTGCGGTGCCCGCAATGGCAGAACCGCGGCGCCCAGGCGCCCTTCCCGGGCGCGCACGGCATTGCTGCTGCGGCGCCCGACAGCAATCCGCGAGCCTGCAATATCCTGAGAGCCCTCGAACAACGCAAACCCGTTGTCCGGATCACGCGCCACGCCCCATCTGCCGTTGGCGATGGCGAGGCCTGTGCGGACCTGGAGCTGGTACGCCGTCCTGTCCTCTCCGGAGGCGCGCCATCTGTGTGTCAGGAAGGCCTGGGCCTCGCCGCGGGAATTGGCATAGCGACTATCCAGTGTCGCTGTTGACGCCGCGGGCGCCGTATCAAGGGCAGCCCGCCCGAAATGGCCGTAAGGGCCCTGTTCCGGGCGGATCTGGTAGTTGATGCGGGAGCGGCGAGAGATGGTGTCGTGGTTGGCGGAAATCGCATGGACACCAAGCGACCGGGTCAGGCGCACAAAACCACCGTGGCGCCTGTTCTCCCCAATTCGTTCATCGCGCACGCCGAAGGTAACGGTGTAGTTCTGGAATAATCGTCGCGTAATCGCGATGCTCGCTTGGGTACGGTCCGGTGTGCTGGAATCGTGCATCTCACTCTGTGACCAGCTTGCATGGAAAGTGGTCTGGTCACCGATCACGCCGCCATAGCTGGCTCGATACGATGTCGCCGGAGCCTGGAAGGCATCAAGGTCGGCGAAGCGGCGATATCCCGCTTCGGAGGTTTCTGCGTCGAGAAGCAGCCGGTCCCGGCCCATCAGGCCCGGCGTGACCGAGTACTGGACCCGAACGGCCATCGCCGTGCCCAGCGTGTCCTGCTCGCTCGCGGCGAGTTGGAGGCCGGTTCTGCCGAAATCCAGGTTTGCAAACAGCTCTGCCCCGAGATTCCATCCCTTCTCTGACGCGGCGACATGCGTTGCAAGCGTGGTACGGTTGCGAAATCCGCGTCGCCAGTAGGCGAGCGCGGCTATGTCGTCGCCGTATTCGAATGCTGTGCCATTGGACGCCT
The DNA here is from genome assembly GCA_036141435.1 of Pseudomonadota bacterium. Classification (GTDB taxonomy): domain Bacteria; phylum Pseudomonadota; class Alphaproteobacteria; order Caulobacterales; family Maricaulaceae; genus Maricaulis. The sequence goes on from JAYZXG010000174.1 coordinate 1,289, forward strand.
GCAGCAGGCCCACGGAAAACATGAATTCAGATGCACCCGGGGGGATGCCCCAGCTGAACCCGCTATTCGAACGCGGACTCAATTCCCTTCGGCCGAAGGCATCCTGAACTTCGACGCGAAAACTCGATGGCGTGTCCAGGCTGTTGAGGCGGCGAAGATTGAGCACCCCGGCCGGCGCATCGAATTCCTCTATCACCACGCCTCGCAGGAAGATCGTTACACGGCTTTCCCGTTCCAGCAGGACATCGTCCCAGTAATTTCGAAAACCCGGATTGTCCGGCTGTAATTCCTGGTAGTCTCGTTCCACCAGTAGTCCGAGCATTTGCGGCGCACCGCTGAGCGTGGGCATGTCAGGCAAAAGGTCACCGAGCGACAAGCGGATGGCTTGATCGGGCCAGTCCTTAAAGGCGAGGAGGCGGCCGCGGGAGAAACGGGTATCTCCGTCGTTCCAGAAAGTGCGGCCATTCCCGGTGAGCGTGAGCCCGTCACGCCCACCTATGCCAAGGAAACCTCGCCAGTCAGTGTCAAACGCTATGGCGCTGTAGTCCGTCGACTGGCCACGCATTCGAAATGCCGTCGAGACCCCGAGCGACAAGCCTTCAGGTTCGACGACATCCGTGAAGTCGGACGAACCGGCCGCTATTCCGCCATTTCCCGTGTTCACCAGTGCCGCGGGGTCAATTTCGACCATGATCGCAAGCGCACGAGTATCAAAACCCAGCTCGATGCCGTTTTCCGACAGCGCCTCCAGAAAGCTTTCCGGATCCTGTGACAGGTCGAGGGCAGAAAGAATCTCGGGCCTCACGAGGCCAGCGAGGAGATTGACCAGCTGGCCCTGATCAATCGAGTGAAGCTGGGTCAGGCTGACCTCGACGCCTATGAAACCAAGCACCCGCGAGCCGGCTTGCAGTGGCAAGACGATGCTGTGGATGGCGGACTCGATTTCCGATCGCTCTGTGGCGGCCTTGGAGAGTGGAGGTTCAGCGGGAGCTGGTGCGTGCGGAGCCGGGCCAGATCGGGAAATGGCAAGCGTTTGTCCTGCCCATAACGTGTCGGGATCCGAGAGCCCATTGGCGAGCAGGATGCGTTCGGTAGAGGTGTCAAAGCGCAGCGCGATTTCACTGAGTGTGTCGCCTTCGGTCACGGTGTAGTGCTGCGTCCCGGCAGAGGTTTGCGGATAAGCGGGGCCAAGGGCACAAAGCGCGGCCGCCAAGGCGACCGGCAACTGGACCTGTGTGACTCTGCCGAGCCAGTGTTGATGTGCCAAGACCACGACCAGTTCCGACTAGCGCCCCTGGGGTGCGATCAGCCTGTGGTTGTCCGGGTCAATGGCTTCACCTTGTCGGAGGTTGAAGCGGCGGGTCGCATTGGGGGGCAGGATCGGATTTTGTCCGGGCTCGAGAAAGTCTTGCAGTGAGCGGCGTGAGCCTTGTCCCGTGGTGACCTCGAGTTCCGTGGCCAGTGCGAATTCATCACCCTCGTTACTGATAATGAGCTGATCGCCGGTGGTGTCGACAATGGCAAATGGCCCGGACGCCATGGTTGTCGTGTTGAGGTAGACGGCGACGCCGAAATTGTGCGCAAACTGCACCCCGCTGAAACCGGGCTCGGGCGGCAGTGGGACTTCCTTGACGTAAAGAATGAATGCCCGGGACTCGTCCAGTTCAGCCGAGCCGGTGTAGGTGGCCCTGACAGATTGTGATCCGCCTGGCGGGATGTAGGCCAGCGGCGGGAAAATCGCGAACGTGTCGGAGGCATCCTCGAGCACCTGGGTTCCGTCAACCAGAACCTCACGGGTAACCACCGACATCTCGATCGGGAGATCGGTCGGTGTCGGATTCGTGACGGTGATGACGAAGCTGCGATTGCCCTCACTCAGTTCCAGTACGACCCGCATGGGGGACACGTCTGCCTGAGCGCTCGAATGGAACAGTACCATCAGCGTTGCCGAAACCAGAACTCGCAGAGCCCCGAAGGATCTTGAAATGGACATGTTGCCTCCTCTGCGTTTTGCTGGTTTGCGGTCTTGGCATCCCCCTGGTTCAGATCTCAGCACACTTTGTAAAATATCCGGTTAAGCGGATTACAGCTTTGAGGTGTGCACTGACGCTCAATTGGCTGTGATGGTCACAGTGACAGTGTCTGTATAGGTGCCCGCATAGACGGTCGTCTGGTCACCATTGTTGATTCCGGCGACAGAGGAGCTGCGCACACCGTTGATCACGAACTCGAAGTCACCGTCCTCGCCGAGGAGCAGGGAGTCGTCGGCGGCGAAGGTGTCGACCTGGTCGCTGGTCAGCTGAACTGCAGCGAAGCTGAGGTCGACGGATCCGCCATTGTCGTCATGGCTCACTGTGTAAGCGATACGGTTGTACTGGTCGCATGACGCTGCGCCGGAACGGCACAAATAACCGCCATTGGTCGACGAGACAGTGCGATCGAACCCGCCAGGAGCATTGCAGGTATAGGCCACATTGCCTCCATCAACCGTGACTGTGGTTGTGGTTTCGGTATTCGCAAGCTCGGAAAAGTCGATGGTCTCAGCCGAGCTGGTCTCGTGATATGCGG
>JAYZXG010000175.1:0-4457 GCA_036141435.1 Pseudomonadota bacterium
AGCAGGCGACGCTGACCTTCGGCTCCAAGCTCTCCCGACACGAAACCCACATCACCCATGCCGGCGAGGGCGCTGAGGTGCATCTGGGCGGTGTCTATCTGTTGGAGGAAGGCCGCCATGCGGATTTCACCTCCACGGTGACCCACACCGGTCCGGGCGGGGTCACGCATCAGCTGGTCAAGGGCGCAGCCATGGCGCATGCGCAGGGCGTATTCCAGGGCAAGTTCAAGGTCGAGCAGGCGGCTCAGCTAACCGATGCGAAGATGACGCATCGTGCCTTGATGCTGGATGACCGTGCCGAGATTGATGCCAAGCCGGAACTGGAAATCTATGCCGATGACGTCCAGTGCGCGCACGGCAATGCTCTGGGCGCCATCGACGAGACGGCGCTTTTCTACATGCGCCAGCGTGGTCTGTCCGAGATCAAGGCTCGCGCGATGTTGATTGAGAGCTTTCTGGTTGAACCTCTTGATATCATTTCGGATGATGTGATTCGCGACGAAGTCTCCGATCTGTTGCGGAAGCGCCTTGGAGAGATCGCATGACGGCCCAGACACCGGTCAAACTCCCGCTCGATATCGAGGCGATCCGCACCGAGTTCCCGATCCTGCAGCGCCAGGTCAATGGCAAGCCGCTGGTCTATCTCGACAGCGCGGCTTCGGCACAGAAGCCGGAATTCGTCATCGAGAGCGTGGCGGGCGTCTATCGTGCGCAATATGCCAATGTGCACCGCGGCCTGCATACGCTGGCCAATGAGACCACCGAGGCGTTCGAGGCCGCACGCGAGGATGTGCGCCGCTTTCTCAATGCGCCCAGCACCAACCAGATCGTATTCACCCGCGGCACGACCGAAGCCATCAACCTGCTGGCCGCCAGCTTTGGCCGGATCTTGAAAGCGGGTGACGAAATTGTCCTCTCCGAGGCCGAACACCATTCCAATATCGTGCCCTGGCGCTTGCTGGCAGACCGTATTGGTCTGGAGCTGAAATGGGTCGACGTCACGGATGAGGGTGCGATCGACTATGCGCATCTGGCGCAGCTGGTGGGCCCGAAGACGGCGCTGATCACCCTCACGCACATGTCCAATGTCATGGGGACGGTGACAGATGTGTCGCGAGTGATGGAAATCGCCCGCGCGGCCGAGGTACCGGTGATGATCGACGGGTCCCAGTCCGCCGTTCACCTGCCGGTGGATGTGCAGGCGCTGGAGTGTGATTTCTTCGTCTTTACCGGACACAAGCTCTATGGCCCGTCGGGGATCGGCGCGCTTTATGCCAAGGATGACTGGCTGGACCGTCTGCCGCCCTATCATGGCGGCGGCGAGATGATTGCCGATGTCTACAAGGACCGCGTGACCTTCGCCGACGTGCCCCACAAGTTCGAAGCGGGCACGCCGCCTATTGCAGATGCCATTGGTCTGGGAGCCGCCATTCGCTGGCTGGAGCGGTATGACCGCCAGGCCATCCTAGACCATGAACGCGCTCTGCTGGACCGAACCATGGCTGGACTGGCGGACATGGGTGGCTTGCGCATCATCGGTACGGCGCAGGACAAGGGCGCGATCGTCTCCTTCACGCTTGAAGGCGCACACGCCCATGATATCGCTCAGATCGTCGACAAGTACGGTATCGCGATCCGTGCCGGCCACCATTGTGCCCAGCCGCTGATGCAGCGCATGGGTGTCAGTTCCACTGGCCGTGCAAGTTTCGCGGTGTACAACACCCTCGAAGACGCAGATGCCTTCGTCGAGGCCTTGAAGAAGGCCCGAGAGTTTCTCATCTAGGTGACCATGATGACCGAGAATACTGCCAGAGACGTGATCGACCTGTCCGGTACGGCCCCGAAAGAGGACGTTATTGCCGAAGCCTCGGCCGAGCTGCCCTCGGCGGAATCGAGCGCGATCCCGGCCGATGAACTCGCGCGCATCACGGATGATATCGTTGAAGCCCTCAAGACCGTGTTCGACCCGGAAATCCCGGTCGATATCTACGAGCTGGGCCTGATCTACAAGGTGGATCTGGAAGACGACCGCTCGCTCAAGGTTCTGATGTCCCTGACCGCACCCGGGTGTCCAGTCGCCGGCGAAATGCCGGGCTGGGTACAGGAAGCCGTCGAGAAGGTGGATGGTGTTGCCAAGGCCATGGTGGAACTGACGTTCGATCCGCCCTGGACGCCGGCACGCATGTCCGATGAAGCGCGCCTCGCGCTCAACATGTTCTAGGAGGCCGGCATGGCACTACGTGAACGCCCAAAGGCGGTCAGCCTCACCGATGCCGCTGCGGCGCGCGTCAAATCCATCATGTCCGATCGCGAGAAGGGTTTCCTGCGCGTCGGGGTGAAGAATGGTGGCTGTGCGGGCATGGAATACGTGATGGAATACGTCGAGGCGCCCGAAGCGCTCGACGAACGCGTCGCGGACAAGGGCGTGGAAATCGTTCTTGAATCCAAGGCGTTGCTGTTTCTTCTCGGAACGGAGATTGATTACGAAACGACTGCGCTGCACTCCAAATTCGTGTTCAATAACCCCAACCAGACCGACGCCTGTGGTTGCGGTGAAAGCGTTACGATTATTCCCGTCAAAGAGGCCTAGACCCGATGCAACTCCTCGTCTCGCACACCTCTCCCTATGCTCGCAAATGTCGTGTTCTGGTGAGGGAGCTGGGACTGGAGGACACGGTCGAGGAGATCGATGCGCACCCGTTCGAGAATGGCGAAACCCTGCTGAACGCCAATCCGCTCGGCCGGGTGCCGTGCCTCATCCGGGACGGCAAGGGCTATCCGGAAAGCACGCTGATCGGCGAAATCCTGCATGAGGAAGCCGGATATCCCTGGCGATATGACTGGGAGGACCAGCGTATCGAAGCCCTTGCGAGTGGATTACTGGACCTGGCCGTGGGGCGCCGCGTTGAAATGGTTCGCGACGAGGCGATCTATTCCGAATACTGGATTTCCCGCCGTGAGGCCGGAATTGCGCGGACGCTGGACGTTCTCGAAGCGGAGGCCCGTCGCGGTCTGGAGCGCGATACGATGGGCGCGCTGACAATCGCCATCGCCGTCAGTTATCTGGATTTTCGCTATCCGGAGGCCAGCTGGCGAACAGATCGCCCAAATCTGACGGCGCTATACGAGGCGTGGGCAATGCGTCCGGCGTTTGAACAAACAAAACCGCCCGCAGACGCATAGCATCCCGGGCGGATTGTCAGATCGGGTTTGAAAATCGCTTTAGGCGGCGTTTGCGCTGCTGCTTGACGCGTTATCATCAGTCAGACGGTTACGACCTTCGGTCTTGGAGCGGTAGAGATTGCTGTCGGCGCGTTCGATCAGCTCTTCAACCGACTCACTGCCGGAGTAATTCGCGATACCCAGCGAGACCGTGATGTTGCCGAGATCTTCATTGGTGGATTTCCGAAGCAATTTCTTGCTCTCCACCGTTCGTCGGATCTTTTCCGAAATCTGCGCCGCGCCAGCCGGGGATGTGTTCGGCATCACAATACCAAACTCCTCGCCGCCATATCGCGCCACCAGGTGCGCATCATCGGAATGACGCGTCAGACAACCGGCAACGAAACGAATGATCTGGTCGCCGGTCTGATGACCCCATGTATCATTGAAGCGCTTGAAAAAGTCGATGTCACAGAGCACCAGGCTCATCGGCTTGGAACTGGCATCGGAATCACGACGGGCCTTGCGGAGGAATTCGTCGAATCGCTTGCGATTGGCGATGCCGGTGAGGGCATCCGTCATCGCTTCTTCTCGAACCTTCTCCAGGTTCGAGCGAAGCTGGGTCACTTCGTTGGACGTTTCCTGGAGGCGTTTTTCGAGATCCTGGCTGCGGCGCTGCATTTTCGCGGTCGCCGAGACAAGCGATTCGACCAGGACCTTCATGCCGTTGGAATCAGGAAGGTCTTGCAGTTCGCTGGAGGCGCCCTGAAGCGCTTCGCCATAGGCGGCTGTGTCACGTTCGGCAGCTGCCAGGCTTTGCTGGACAGCGCCAAGCTCGCGGGTCATCGCGCCGCCGCTGTCCAGGATGGCATCCTGGATGGCCTTCCACTGGAAATATTGTTCGAAGAGATCGGCGCTGACCGTGTCCGTGAACTCCTCGTTCGATTCGATACGGGCCTTGATCGAATTGCAGAGTTCCGGATTGCTGTCGGTCGCGAAGGAAACCCAGACGGCATAGTTTTCAGGCGTCGGGGGAACATTGAATTGTTCCATGAGATTCAACGCCTTCTGGGCGTGATCTCGTCCCTCATTTCCAAGCAATCGACCGTTCACCGTCTCTCCTTCCATGCGCGAGAGTGTGCCCGCACATCCCTCTTGAGACGGACAATAGGTCTGAAAGGGTAAGATTGGGTAAAAATCGCTCATACGATATGAGTTTGTCGCACAACGCGTCGGTGGGTCGGGCCTGAAAATAAAGTCCTGATCGAGCGGATTTATTTCATGAAGTCAGGGAC
>JAYZXG010000176.1:0-16005 GCA_036141435.1 Pseudomonadota bacterium
CGCGCCCCGGACGCATTATGTAGTGCGCCCTTTTCAAAACAGACGGAACAGGTTGCGCGGCGATGCGTTCGTGGGATGTGATCATTATCGGAGGTGGGCATGCGGGCTGCGAGGCCGCCGCGGCGTCGGCGCGCGCAGGCGCCCGCACGCTTCTGCTCACCCACAAGCTGGAAACCATCGGTGAGATGTCCTGCAATCCGGCGATTGGCGGTCTCGGCAAGGGACACCTGGTGCGTGAAATTGATGCGCTCGATGGGATTATGGGCCGGATCGCGGACGCCTCGGGTATCCAGTTCCGGTTGCTCAATCGCTCCAAGGGTCCGGCTGTGCGGGGTCCGCGGACGCAATCCGATCGCAAGCTTTACCGCGAAGCCATGCAGGCAGAGCTCCGCGCCACGGCCAATCTGGATATCCGGGCTGCGGCGGTGGAAGACCTGGTGCTCGAGAATGAGGTTGTTGTCGGCGTGGTCGATGCCAATGGCGAGACCTATCACGCGCCCAGCGTTGTCCTGACCACCGGGACCTTCCTGAAGGGGCTTATTCACATTGGCGAGAAGCGCATTCCGGCGGGCCGTGTGGATGAGGCACCGGCGATCGGGCTGAGTGACCGGCTTTACGCGCTCGAGCTCGAAATGGGACGACTGAAGACAGGCACCCCTGCCCGCCTGAAGAAATCATCCATCGACTGGGCTGCGCTCGAGCAGCAACCGGCCGATGCCGACCCCGTTGCCTTTTCCTTCCTGACCGACGCGATCACGGTGCCGCAGATTAGCTGTGCCGTGACACGGACGACGGAAGAGACCCATGCGATCATCGCAGCCAATATCTCCAAGTCCGCCGTCTATAGCGGCGCTATTGCCGGCCGTGGTCCGCGATATTGCCCGTCCATCGAGGACAAGGTGCACCGCTTTGCGGACCGGACCAATCACCAGATCTTCCTGGAACCGGAAGGGCTGGATGATGACACGGTCTATCCAAACGGCATCTCCTCCTCCCTGCCGGAGGATGTCCAGGATGCGTTTCTCAGGACCATCCCCGGTCTCGCGGATGTGGAAGTCGTCCGCTACGGCTATGCCATCGAGTATGATTATGTCGATCCGCGCGAGCTGGATGAAACCCTCCAGGTGCGCAAGGTTCGCGGTCTGTGGCTTGCCGGTCAGATCAACGGCACCACTGGATACGAGGAGGCAGCAGCACAGGGCCTGATGGCGGGCCTGAATGCGGCCTTTGCGGCGACCGGCCGGGATCGTTTCATTCTCTCGCGGTCCGAAGCCTATATCGGTGTGATGATCGATGATCTGATCACGCGCGGCGTCTCGGAGCCCTATCGCATGTTCACCTCGCGTGCCGAATATCGGCTGACCTTGCGTTCGGACAATGCGGATCAACGCCTGACCCAGATCGCAATTGACCGGGGTTTTGCCAGCGATGAACGACGCTCTGCGTTTGCAACCAAGATGGCGGCGCTCGAGGATGCCCGGGCTCTGGCAAAAGCCTGTCTCTTGTCTCCGCCGGAGGCCCGCAAGCACGGACTGTCCGTCAACCAGGATGGCAAGCGCCGGGATGTCTTTGACCTGCTCGCCTATCCAGAGATCAACTGGGAGAACCTGGTGACGATCTGGCCGGAGTTGGCGGACATGGACAAGGCGATTCGCGAGCAGATCGAGATCGATGCACTCTATGCCGGTTATCTTGATCGACAACAGGCCGATATCACGGCTTTCCGCCGGGATGAGGCTGTGAAGATCCCCGCGAGCTTTGATTATGATCTTGTTGGCGGTTTGTCGAACGAGGCAAAGGAAAAGCTGAAATCCACGCGCCCGTCCACGCTGGGCCAGGCGGCGCGGGTCGAGGGTGTGACACCGGGAGCGCTGACGGCGGTCCTCGCGCACATCAAGCGCCAGCAAAAGGCGGCGAGCGCATGACGGCCGACGAGTTCGCTGATATCACGGGTGTTTCACGTGAAACACTGGCGGGTTTCGAGACCTGGCGGCGCCTCCTCGAAGAAACCAATGCCCATACGAACCTCATCGGCCGGTCGACCCTGGCGGATTTCTGGGAGCGGCATGCGCTCGACAGTTATCAGCTGTGGGACCATATTCCAGAGGGCGCGCGACAGTTTGCCGATTTGGGCGCAGGTGCGGGGTTTCCGGGCCTGGCGCTGGCGTTGGGCCTCAAGGATCGGGGGCTCGATGGCCAGGTTCTGATGGTCGACTCCGTTGGCAAGAAGGTCGCTTTTCTCAACAAGGTAATCCGGGCCACCGGCGTGCCCGCAGAGGCCAGGTCGATTCGCGTGGAGACGCTGGATCCACAGACCTGTGTTGATGTGGTGACCGCCCGGGCCTTTGCGCCACTTCATAAATTATTGGGATACGCCCATCCGCTGTTGAAAAACGGGGCTGTCGGGCTGTTTTTCAAGGGCCGTCGCTATGAGGAAGAATTGACCGAGGCGCGGAAAAACTGGACATTCAAATCCGAAGTCATACCCAGTCGTACCAGCGATGGGGTGATCCTCCGGATAGAAGAGGTCAAGCGTGTCCTATAATCACGCGCGCAACAGCGCCCCAAGAGTGATTTCCGTCGCCAACCAGAAGGGCGGCGTTGGCAAGACAACCACTGCCATTAACCTGGGTACAGCGCTCGCGGCCATCAAGCAGCGTGTTGTGATCATTGACCTTGATCCGCAAGGCAATGCGTCAACAGGCCTGGGGGTTCCGCCTGCTGACAGGCAAGTGACAGCCTTTGACATTCTGGTTGGCGATGAACCGCTTCAGTCCGCGCTGACCAAGACCGTGGTTCCGGGCCTGCAGATCGTCCCGTCCGACGTGCTGCTCTCCGGTGCCGAGCTGGAGCTGGCCAATGACAATCGCCGGTCATACCGGCTGAAGCGGGCGATCGAGGCCTATGTTGCTGATGCGAGCCGTGAAGGCATTGATTACATCCTGATCGACTGTCCGCCCTCGCTGAATGTCCTGACCGTGAATGCGCTTACGGCGTCCGATGCGATCCTGGTCCCGCTCCAGTGCGAATTCTTCGCGCTGGAAGGGCTCACGCAATTGCTCAAGACGGTTGAACGGGTGCGTGGCCATCTCAATGCCAAGCTCGACATCCAGGGCCTGGTGCTGACCATGTATGACAGCCGCAACAATCTGTCGGCCGAAGTGGCGGCGGATGTCCGCGAGCATTTCGGCGACAAGGTCTACAAGACGGTCATCCCGCGTAATGTGCGGGTCTCAGAGGCGCCGTCCATGGGCAAACCGGTCCTGCTGTATGATCTCAGTTGCGCCGGTTCCAAGGCCTATGTGGCCCTCGCCAAGGAAGTCGTTCGCCAGGAACGCAAACGTAAATCCGAACAGGAAAGTGAAATCGCATGAGTCCCTCCGAAAAGAACAAACGTCTTGGCCGCGGCCTGTCGGCCCTGCTCGGAGAGACACAGGAAGAGACTTTCGAAACCAGCGATGCCGGTATGACCGGGTCAGACCGGCCGCGCGGCGTCACTGAAATTTCGATCGACCTGATCCAGCCCAATCCGGACCAGCCGCGCAAGACCATGGTTGAAGCGGAACTGGTTGCACTCGCGGAATCGATCGCGGAAAAGGGCGTTGTTCAGCCTATTCTCGTCCGCCCGATCGAGGGCGGTGCGCGCTATGAAATCGTTGCAGGTGAACGCCGCTGGCGTGCAGCGCAACGCGCGCGACTGCATGAAATCCCGGCGCTTGTTCGTGAGCTGACGGATCGCGAAACACTCGAGATCGGCATTGTCGAGAATGTCCAGCGCGCCGACCTCAACCCGATCGAGGAAGCGCAATCCTATCGCCAGCTGATTGATCGCTTTGGTCATACCCAGGAAGATGTGGCCCAGGCCGTGGCCAAGAGCCGCTCCCACATCGCGAACATGATGCGGCTGCTCAACTTGCCGGATGCCATCCAGTCCTATGTGGCCGAGGGTCAGCTTTCAGCGGGTCACGCCCGGGCGATCGCAACCTCCGCCCATGCAGAACAGCTCGCCGAAGAGATCATCGCGAAAGGACTGTCCGTGCGCGAGGCCGAGCGCCTGGCCAAGGGGGTGACGGCCCCTGAGAAAAAAACAGCTGGAAAGTCCAGCGGCGGAACCGGTGACAAGGATGCAGACACGCGCGCTCTTGAAGCGGACATTGCATCTCGCCTCGGCCTGTCGGTTGACATCCGTCACGGCGCCAAAGGTGGAGAAATCCGGGTTCACTACCAGACGTTGGAACAACTGGATGATGTGTGTCGCCGGTTGAGTAACGGTTCGGTTTAGCGTCGCGCTCTCGCGGCGCCACGGGCCAATCGAAGCACCAGATCCCCGGTCAACGCCTCTGAGGGGCTTCCAGATCGCTTGATCTGGCGCTCCAGATCAAAGGCCAACTCCCGGGCCGCGTCGAGACGACGTCCCTGCCAGAAACCCATTTGTCTTTTAAATTGAGCAACTTGCGGCCCAAACCGTGGCGCTCCGGAACGCGCGATTGCGCCATCATTGCCGCCGTTAGCGTGCGCGATTCCAAATTGATCCAAACGGCGTTGAATTGCCCGTAAAACCGCAACCGCACTGACACCAGCGCCCATGGCACGCGCATAGCTTGAATCCAGCTTTGCCAGGTCACCATCGAAGAGCGGACCGAGGATCGCGTCCAGGGCACTGTCGCCATGGTCGGCCGCAACCGCCTCGACATCATCCAGGCTGACCACGTCCTCGCCCGGCGCGCGTTGGTCGCGGAGCCCCTTGTAGAGGATCAGCTTGTCGATCTCGTTGCGCGCCATCGCCCGGTCCCCTTCCAGCTTGGGTAGCCAGTTGGAGCGGGCATCAGGGTCCAGTGTAAGCCCCTCTGCCCGAAGCATCTCGTCAGCAAGATCGCCAAGCGACTGGGAGTTGTCGGCGTAACAGGCAATGGCCGCGGCCTTTTTCGCAGGCTCGAAGGCCTTGCGAAGCTTGCCGCGCGGCGTCAGGTCGCCGGACTCAACGACCAGCCTGGCCTCAAACACCTGACCGGCTTCAATCTGCTCGAGCACATCCAGAACGGGACCACTGCCTGTTTCCCCGCTCAATCGGACCCGGACAAGACGCGCGCCACCAGTCAGGGACATGGCCGCCATGGCGTCGGCCAGCGAAGCGGGGTCTGCCTTGAGGTCGTCTTCCGTCAGCTGGGTCAGGGCGAAGGGGTCGTCGGGATCTTCGAGCAGGTTTTTGACCAGACCGGTCGCGCGCTCATGCGCCAGTCCCCGGTCGGGGCCAAAAACAAGAAAGGCCGTCAGTGAGGGATCAGGCCGGGCGACCTGACGATCAGCATCGCGCGGTGCGATCTTTACCAAAGCTCACCATTCCTTGCTGCGCGTGCAAGCTGCATGGTGATGCGGTCGGCGGCATCCTGGGCGGCGCGTTCCTCGGCGTCCAGCTGGGCGGTCTGTGAGGCATAGGCGGCATTCGACGCGTTGTAGGACGCTTCCGTGGAGACGGACCCGGAAAAGAGAACATCGCCGCTGCGATCGTCGACCAGTTCATAGTCCACGCTCAGGCGAATGGCGAACCGACGGGCGATGGCATCTGCGCCAATGCCCAGCGGGGTTGCCTGGAGCTCGGTCTCGGTTCGCAGCGTGCGACCGTCTGCGGCACGCCTCGAGCCCATGGCATCGAGCAGCGCCTCCTGGAGCATGAAATCGACACGTTCCTCGCCGGTTTCGACCTGGACATTTTCGAGCCCGCGCGCCGCACTCCCACTGCCATACATCGGCGTAAAGCCGCAGGCGGTCAGGCCCAGCGAGAGGCTGGCGACCAGGAATACTGTGAGACGGCGAACAGACATGGCTTCTACCCAGCGACGATATTGACGATGCGGTCCGGTACAACGATGACCTTGCGTACCGTAAGCCCTTCCAGGCTGCGCGCCACCCCTTCATTGGCCAATGCCGCGCTTTTTACCGTTTCCTGATCGCTGCCACGGGTGATTTCCAGCTCACCGCGCTTCTTGCCATTGATCTGGATCGGCATCATCACGCTGTTCTCGACCAGCAGGGCCGGATCGGCCTCTGGCCAGGCCGCGTCGATGACAAGACCCTCGCCGCCCAGGCGTGCCCAGCACTCTTCCGCAAGGTGCGGAATGAAGGGTGCGATCAGACGCGCCAGAATGCCCAGGCTTTCGGCACGGGCCGCGAGTGAGGCATCATCATCTGCCGTGCACTTGCGCAGGGAATTCACCAGATCATGGATCTGTGCGACGGCAGAGTTGAAGCGGAAGCCCTCAATGGCATCGGTGACGGCAGCGGTCGCCTTGTGTGCGGCCTTGCGCGCATCCAGGGCCGCACCCTCGGCCTTGTCGCCAACACTGAGTGGGCCGGGTGCATTTTCCGGCAGGGCGTCGACGGTCGTCCACAGACGCTGGATGAAGCGCCAGACACCTTCAACACCGCTATCCGTGTATTCGACATCCCGCTCGGGCGGCGAGTCAGACAACACAAACCAGCGCGCAGCATCGGCCCCGAAGTCCGCGATGAATGCGTCCAGATCTACGACATTCTTCTTGGATTTGGACATTTTTTCGATGGCGCCGACGCTGACCTTGCCGCCGCCCTCGATCTCGACATAGGCATCGCCCTTGCGCTCTACCTCTTCCGGCAACAGCCAGCGGCCATCTTCGGACTTGTAGGTTTCGTGGGTCACCATGCCCTGCGTGAACAGGCCGGCGAAAGGCTCGCCGGTCGGCAAATTCATCATGCCGGCATTGTTCAGAGCGCGTGAGAAGAAGCGTGCATAGAGCAAGTGCAGGATGGCGTGCTCGATGCCACCGACATACTGGTCGACCGGCATCCAGTAGTTTGCATCATCGGCGACAAACGGGTTCGTCTCCGACCAGGGCGATGTAAAGCGCAGGAAGTACCAGGACGAGCAGACAAACGTGTCCAGCGTATCGGTTTCCCGGCGGGCTTCGCCGCCACATTTGGGACAGCTGGTATGTTTCCAGGTCGGATGGCGTTCGAGCGGATTGCTGGGATGGTCGAACGTGACATCCTTCGGCAATTCCACCGGCAACTGGTCATCCGGCACCGGCAGGGTTCCACACGTCTCGCAGTGGATGACCGGGATCGGACAGCCCCAGTAGCGCTGGCGTGACACCAGCCAGTCCCGCAGGCGATAACTCGTTGCACCCTTGCCCAGCTCGAGTTTTTCCAACTCCTCGATGGCGCGCTCGATGGCATCCACCGTGCTCAGCCCGTCGAGGAACTTGGAATTATAAATCGTGCCCGGACCGGTATAGGCCTCGTCCGTGATGGAATGCGAGGCCGCGTCGGTGTTTGGCGGAAGAACCACCGGATTGACCGCCAGCTCGTACTTGTTGGCGAAGTCCAGGTCGCGCTGGTCACCGGCCGGCGAGCCGAAAATGGCGCCTGTGCCATAGGTGGAGAGCACGAAATTCGCGGTCCAGACCGGCAGTTCCCAATTCGGATCAAAGGGGTGGCGGACGGTGATGCCCAGGTCGACACCTTTTTTCGGAGCTTTCTCGATCTCTTCTTCCGACGTGCCCATGCGTTCGCATTCATGGCGGAAGCGATCGAGCTCCGGATTGTCCTCGGCCAGTTTCTTGACGATCGGATGATCGGGCGCGAGGGCCAGGAAGCTGGCGCCGTACAGCGTATCGGGACGTGTCGTGAAGACGTCGATGGTCTGGCCGAATTCACTGGCGAGCGCGTCATCGGTGAGCGGGAAGCTCACCTCCGCGCCACGCGACCGACCGATCCAGTTGGACTGCATCGTGCGGACCTTGTCCGGCCAGCGTTCCAGCTCATCCAGACCGTCAGTCAGGACGTCGGCATAATCGGTGATCTTGAAGAACCACTGGTCCAGCTCGCGCTGGACAACCAGAGCGCCCGAGCGCCAGCCGCGACCATCGATGACCTGTTCATTGGCGAGGACGGTCTGGTCGACCGGGTCCCAGTTTACCTTGGCGGTCTTGCGATAGACCAGGTCGCGTTCGAACAGCTTCAGGAAAATCGCCTGCTGGTGCCGATAATAGGACGGATCGCACGTCGCGAATTCCCGAGACCAGTCCAAGGCCAGGCCCAGTCGCTGAAGCTGGCCGCGCATGGCGTCGATATTGTCATAGGTCCAGTCGCCCGGGTGAACGCCGCGATCCCGCGCCGCGTTCTCGGCTGGCAGGCCAAAGGCATCCCATCCCATCGGGTGCAGCACATTGTATCCACGAGCGCGCTTGTAGCGGGCAACAACATCGCCCATCGCATAGTTGCGGGAGTGCCCGACATGGATGCGTCCCGACGGATAGGGGAACATCTCCAGCACATAGTATTTCGGAGCGTCACCCGCTTCCGCGGCGGATTTCGCCCGAAAGGAGTCACGCTCCGCCCATGCCGATTGCCACTTGGGTTCGGCTTCGCTCGGATTGTATCGGCTCATGTAATGTGACGCGGCAGGTGCCGCGCTCCCGATGGACCGGGTTTAGTCTTCCAGTTGCGAAATACGCAGCTGGCGCGCCCGTGTCAGAATGGAATTTTCGATTTCATAGGCGGTTTCGGTGCTGGCTTCAGCATCGATCCAGCCGCCATTCTCTTCGCGAACCTGGCGGAAGACATTGACTGCCAGGGCGTCCGCACGCAGGCGCGTATCGAGAATATAGACGGTGAGCTTGAAGCGCTCGCTCGTCATATCGGGATTGGCATACCAATCCGTGATGATGACGCCGCCGAACGGGTCAACTTCAGCCAGCGGCATGAAACTGATCGTGTCCAGGCTGGCACGCCAGAGATAGCCATTGACGCCAATGCCTTCGACCGAAACCTCATTGCCACCACCCAGCGGGTTGGGCAGCGAAGGCAGGCGGAAGCCAGAGGATCCCTCTGAAGATGCTGAATCATTGTTGCCAAGCGTAGAGCAGGCAGGAAGTACAAGCACCGAGGCGGCGAGAACGGCACCGAGAATCCGACGGTCAAACATCAGCCGCGACTCCTTCAAACAAGACGGCGAAAACACAGAGTTGCAATGGGAAACAAAGATTTCCCACAATTTCAAGCTTTGTATAACACGGCATTTGCCATAGGCCAGCGTTGAAAGGCACCCAGCGCGACCGTGGCAAATCTATCACAGAGCACTAATAACCAGATCCTTTGCGATATCACCTACTTGACCCAGGCGGCGTGCTCATCTCCCTTAAGGTGCGACGTCCGGGGGGACGGGGCCGATCGGCGGGGCCGTGAGTATGTTGAGGACATTGAGCGCGTACATTTTCGCAGCTGTGTCCATGATGCTCACGGCTCCGCCGACTTTTTCTCAGGACAATTCAGGATTTGATGCGGAGACGCGCTGGCAGTTCGATGCGGGCGCGGTGGTCGTGCTGGGTGAGGACGACCGGGCCGAGTTGCTGGCGGACGCGGAAGTGCGCCTCGACTGGGAAGCCATCACGTCGGAAGGCCGACGCTGGGGTTTTGCGCTTGCCGGTCGCGCCGAACGCGATCCAGCCCGAGCTGGCTGGGGTGGGCGCGCAGGCCTGTGTCCGCCGGGCCAGGCCGATTGTGCCGGCGATGGTAGCGGCAATGCGCTGCGCGGCGTGACCTCCGGCTTGCAGGCGGCGGTTGATGAACGCTACGACGATGTCCGCGGCGCCCTCATGCAGGCCTATGGGTTTGCTCATTTTGGATATGGTGAGGTCCGCATTGGTTATGGCGATGGTGCCGCCCGGCTTGATACCGTGACCCCCCCGACCAGTTTCCGGCTGTCCCGTGCGGACAATGGCCGGGTTGACCTGACGGGGTTGTCGTCCAGCCGCACTTTCAACTACGCCTCCGGCCAGGCACCGAAGCTGGTCTTCAGGTCCATCTCCCTGGGCCAGACCCGGACGATCGGCAGTTTTCGCGGCAGCCTGTCCTACACACCCACCGCTGACGGTTGTGGTGTCGATTTCTGTGATTACCAGGACGGCCCCGCCGGGGTTCTGGCGCCGCAGATCGAGCATGTGATTGAACTCGGCGGACTGTACGAGATCCAGCGTGGTGAGACCGAGCTCGCGTTTTCCGTGGGTTACGCCAGCGGCTCGACCGAGACTGACCTTGTTGCGCTTGTCGACTTGGAGGTTGTCGATGCCGGTGTCAGGTTCGACCGGGACGGCTGGTCGGGTGGCGTGCGTTGGCTGTCGAGCAACAATGCGACGGGTGGCGATTACGAAGCCCTCGCCGCGTCTCTCGCGCGCGAGCAGGGCGACTGGCTCTATGCGCTTGAATGGGCGGGTTTCAGTGACAACACCGCCCATGCTGATGGCCAGACGGTCCAGGTCGGTGCTTCAAAACTGCTTGGGGATCATTGGCTTGCGGGTTTCGGCCTGCAGTATGGCGAGCGGGAGGATGCGGTCCTGGCGCCGGTGGGTCGTCGCGCTGAATCGATCAGCTCCACGACAATTTTTATCGAACTCGGCTGGCGATATTGACAAATCGGCAACACGAAACCGGAAACTGCCGCTTGATCATCAAAATCTGCTTGGGGGAATGGGCTTGCTGACGCTATGTTGGCCGGGTGAGGGAGCAATCCATGTCCATCGGGAATGTCACATCGCGGTTTCGCATGACTGCAGCCGGCGCGATTGCGCTGGCCGTTGGCGTGTGCGCGCCTGGCATGGCCCAGGACACTGCGACGGACACGACGGTCCAGTCGGATACGCCCTGGTATGAGTCCTTCTCCCTGAACCAGGATGCGGGTTTGCCCCTGGCGCTCGAGGAAATCCCGACCCTTGACTGGTCAGTGAATGATCGCCTCGGCATCACGCTGGGTATTCGCGAAGATCTGGGTCGACCGACAGATGTCGATGATTTCAGCGCGGGCGTGACCTACGATCTGAACGGCCGTATCCGCTTCGGCGGCCAGTTCCGTTTCACGACACCGTCGGACGAGCTCTTCATGATGGACGAGACGGACGAGCCGGAACCGGAAATCAAGTTCGAATCCTCGGTTCGCTTCTGATTCCGTCGACCAGAGCCAGTCCTGCCAACCCTCGGTCTGCCAGACGCCCGAGGGTTTTTTTGTGCACGCCGCCCAGCGCGTGAACGCGCAACTCGACGCTGCGCGCCAACAGGGCCGTGCGGCGGGGCCCTAACGGGCGCGTCGCGCTGGCGCTGCGAGATGCGAAGACGGGCGAGAGGAAGGCGGCATCCACACCAGCGGATCCGGCCCGGGCCAGGGCGGCGTGGGAGTGCGCGGCAGAGGTGAAGATCTCGGTTGCGCCGCGCGCGCGCGCGGAATGGGCGCGTGGGAGCATCCGTTCTGGCCAGTGAACGCCATCGGCCCCCACCGTGCGCGCCAGCGCGAGGTCGGACGAAACCAGGAAGGTGATTTGTCGGCGCCTGCAAAGCGCGGCGAGACGGTCCGCGATGTCCCAGCGGTTGGCCGCACCGAAATGTCGATAGATGAAGCCGCATCCCGATGGTGTCGCCTCAAGCAGGACCTCGGGGTCGGGATGTCGGGCCGGGTCGGTCATCACCCAGAGCCGAGGCAGACCCTGCGGGTCGCAACCGAAGAGGCGCTCCGCAGATATTGCCAAGCGGCTGCCCAGGGCATAAGGCGAGCGTATGAGCATCGCTGAAGACATCTCCAAGAACCGGACAACAATCCTGAACCGTATCGACGAAGCGGCGCAAGCCGTCGGGCGCGCGGATGACAGGCCAACGCTGGTTGCAGTGTCAAAAAGACAGGAGCCGGCGCGCATTGATGCCGCCCTGGCTGCGGGCCACCGGGTGTTCGGCGAGAACCGGGTGCAGGAAGCACAACAGCACTGGGCCGAGCGTCGCACAGATGTTCCCGATCTCGAGCTTCGCCTGATCGGGCCGCTTCAGACCAACAAGACCGCCGACGCGGTTGCGCTGTTTGATGTCATCGAAACGGTTGATCGCGAAAAGCTGGCGCGGAAGCTGGCGGATGAAATGCTCCGGCAGCACCGAAAGCCCCGCTTGTATGTACAGGTGAACACCGGTGAGGAGGCCCAGAAGGCGGGCGTTCTTCCGGGCGATTTGCCAGCGTTTCTGGAGCTGTGTCGGTGCGAGATCGGCCTGGAGATCGAGGGTCTGATGTGCATACCGCCGGTCGAGGAGCCAGCCGGCCTGCATTTCGCGCTATTGGCCCGGCTGGCCCGGGAGAACGGTTTGAGCCGGCTGTCGATGGGCATGAGCTCGGACTATGAGATTGCGGTCCAGCTGGGCGCCAGCTCGGTCCGTGTCGGTACCGCCCTGTTCGGGGCCCGCGACTAGCCGATAACGATGTGGTCGCCGGGCTCGACGCGGCTGAGAAACCGTCTCACATCCTCATTGGCCAGGGCAACACAGCCCTCTGTGGGCTGATAATCTCCACGCTTGCAGTGCAGGAAGATGGCAGATCCGGCGTTCGGCTGTGGCGGGTCATCATTGTGGCCGAGGATCACCACGATGTCGTAGAGCTCATCGTCTCGCCACATGGCTTCGTGCGACGCCGCAAACGGCCGTCTGACGGGGCAGTTATAGGCGGTGTCAGCGGGCGCATCACACCAGCCATCGTCCTCGCGCAGTCTTCGTACAGGAAGCACGGTTTGTGGGGCTGGTCCGCGATCCGCGCGGAACAGGACGCGCCGTATCGGATAACGACCGGTCGGCGTACATCCATCCCCTTCCCGCTTGTCCCGGGCAGCGATCACACCGGAGCGACCTAACGCGGCCCTCACATGAATGTCGGGACCCGTGATCCATCCGTCAGTTGAAACTTTCCAATCCATGGCCACATAGCTAGCGCAGATCGAAGCCTTTCGCGAGCCTCGGGCGACAGGATATTTGATCACACAGATCAGGAACTTACTTGCTGTGTGGTGAAGGGCTTCAGACGGTAGGCGGCAGCGGAGAACACGGCCAGGATATTTGCCTTGTTCCGTGAAATGGGCATGATCAAAATTATGAGCGCACAAAAAACAATCCTGATTATTGACGATGATGACGACCTGCGTGAGGCACTGGTTGACCAGTTCGCCCTGCACGAGGAGTTTCGCACCATCGAAGCGGATACGGCTGGCGGCGGTATCAACCGGTCCAAGGAAGAGCGTGCGGATCTCATCCTGCTGGATGTAGAACTGCCCGACATGGATGGGCGCGAGGCCTGTCGCCTCATGCGCAAGAATGGTGTCAGCGCGCCGATCGTCATGCTGACGGGACAGGATACGGATGCGGACCAGATCCTGGGCCTGGAATCAGGCGCCAATGACTACGTCACCAAGCCATTCAAGTTTTCCGTCCTGCTGGCCCGTGTTCGCGCTCATCTGCGTTCGCATGAGCAGAGCGAGGATGCTGTCTTCCAGATCGGGCCGTATGAATTCCGTCCGGCCATGAAGCTTCTGGTCACCGAGGATGAGCGCAAGGTGCGTCTCACCGAGAAAGAGACCAATATCCTCAAATACCTCTACCGCGCCGGCGGCAAGCCTGTGCCGCGCGACGAACTCCTGCACGAGGTCTGGGGCTATAATCCGGCGGTGACGACCCATACGCTGGAAACGCATATCTATCGACTGCGTCAGAAGATCGAGCCGGACACGTCACATGCGCGCCTGCTGGTGACCGAGAGCGGCGGCTACCGGCTGTCGAGCTAGGCTCAGCCCTTGATTTCCAGGGTTACAGGCGCGTGGTCAGACGGTTTCTCGTAACCACGCAGATCGTCCCACACCTTGAAGCCATCGCGTCCGGCAGCAGTCGCTTGCGCCGTCACGCTGGGGGCCGCCCAGATATGGTCGAGACGGCGCCCCCGGTTGGCCTTGCGCCAGTCCCGGGCCCGATAGCTCCACCACGTATAGACTTTCTCGTCCATCGGAATGACTTCACGGGCAATATCCGCGAAGTCGCCGGCCTGCCGGATCCGTTCCAGCGCGTCTGTCTCGACCGGTGTGTGCGAGACGACCTTTAGCAATTGCTTGTGTGACCACACATCGTGCTCATAAGGCGCGATATTGAAATCGCCGACGAGCACGAGGGGCGCATTTTCGGCACGGCGTTGACCAAAATAGGTTTCCAGCCGTGCGAGGAATTCCATCTTGTGTGCAAAGCGCGGATTGGTTTCCGGGTTGGGCTCGTCGCCTCCGGCCGGGATGTAGAAGTTATGCAGCTCGATACCCTCGACCATAACGCGCTGGTGGCGCGCTTCCTCGCGCGGGCACAGGCCTTCATCGCCGATGTCCTCAAGCGGGAATTTGGACGCAATGGCAACGCCATGCATGCCTTTCTGACCGCGGACATGGAAGTGCGAGAAGCCCATCTCGCGAAAAGCCTCTTCCGGAAATTCATGGTTCTGGCACTTGATTTCCTGCAGGCACAGGACGTCTGGATCAGCCAGTTTCACCCATTCCGCGACCAGCGGCGCACGAAGTCGGACTGAATTGATATTCCAGGTGGCGAGGGTAAATCCGGTCATGTTCTTTCCTGATCGGCCAATCGGAGGGCGCGGACAAAATCCTGCAGCAGTTTGTGATCCAGCGCATCCTCCTGACGCAGGCTGGAGCACAGATCAACACCATGGGGCTGAACCCTGCTGACAGCGTCCTGGACATTGGCGGCATTCAATCCGCCCGCCAACATTACCGGCTTTTGCGTTGCGGCGACAAAGCGTGCCGAGATCGACCAGTCGTGGACATCACCCGTGCCGCCCAGCGTCTCCACAGCGCCACCCGGCTTGCCACTATCGAGCAGAAAGGCGTCGACATGGGGCTCATAGGATTCGATCCGCGCGAGCGCTCCCTCTCCCTCGACATGGATCACCTGGACGAGTTTCAGCGCTGGTCGGTCGGCCCGGAGCATCTGCAACTGTGCAGGATCAACATGGCGCACGATCTGGAGCTGGCTCACCCCGCTCTGATCGGACGCGGCGGCGAGCGCCTCGGCCGTTGTCTCGCTGGTCAGCAGCCAGGGCTCGATGTCGGTTGGTAAACTCGATGCGATGGCCCGGGCGTCGTCATAGCTGATGGTTCCCGGGCCCGATGGCATGGGACCGACCAGACCGAGAATGTCAGCGCCGGCGGCCGCGGCCATGTGCGCCTCCGCCACGCTCTTGATACAGCAGACCTTGAGGCGTGTGCGACCTGGCATGATCACAGGATATTATAGGTGTTGCCGGCCAGTCCGACGGGCCAGCGACCCCGTGCAAACAGGCGCCACCGAGCCAGGAATGGATGGGGATCGTCTTCCCCATCTGCCTCGGCCAGAACCACAAGAGCGGCGCCATTGGCGGCCTGGGCCAGGGCACCGGCTGCGGCATGTACGAGCTCGATATCCGTGACGTCCGAGATCGCCGCTGCATCTTCCACTGCATCGCGCGCGGTGTCGCCGGTCTGCTGGGCGATCAGCGCCAGGGCCGCGGAGACAGCCTGTTCGTCCAGACGTTCCAGGGCCTGGGCGACCAGGGAGGTGCGCAGCATCTCCTCTGCCTCCCAGCTGATCGGGTCCCGATCAAGGGTTTCGGCGGCGATGGCGGCATCGTCCCAGTCAGAAAGCAGGGCTGGCTCGGCCTCGGGAAATCCCAGACCGTCCAGATAATAGCGTGACAGGGCCTGTTCGCGTTCGTCCAGTGGCTCACCAAGGCGGGAAAACCAGGTATTCGCATTGAGGCTGTCGGCAAACGCCTTGACCCGGTAGAGCAGCGGAATTTCTTCCAGCAGGCGCGGGACGTCGGGCGTTTCGGGTTCATCGTCGAAATACATGATGTCTATCTAACGCGAGAATGCGTCAGCGCAACAGCGGGCGACGGTGTCTGAAAATGAAAGCGCCCGGTCTCGAGGGGGGAGGAGACCGGGCGCTAATGCCATGCGCCTGTTAAGTATCCAGCGCAGCGCCGGGAGGGGATCAAACCGACGCAACTGAGAGGGACGGATCCGCTAGCGGGGGGACGACGCTGATCCATAGCGTCCATCAGTCAGCGTAACAATAACGCCACAGCTTCAGCCTTTCTGCAAATAAAAAATGAGAAAGAAATTGCCTGTGGCAAAAAAGCATCAG
>JAYZXG010000177.1:0-15474 GCA_036141435.1 Pseudomonadota bacterium
ATACCAACAAGCGATTCCGGGGAGCCAAAACATGCAGATGTCAGAGTATCGTGAATGGGCCAGACGCCTGGTCGACTGGAGCGTCGATTATTATGCGGGCCTGCGTGACCGTCCGGTTCGCTCGCCGGCCCGGCCCGGCGATACCTTGTCCCGTTTGCCGCTGGCGCCCCCTGAGGCTGGTGAAGCCATGGTCGATATCTTCGCCGATTTCGAGCGCATCGTGCCAGATGGCATGACCCACTGGCAGCATCCGCGCTTCTTCGCCTATTTCCCCGCCAACACGACCCCGCCGTCCCTGCTGGCCGAACAGCTGGTCTCGGCCATCGCGGCGCAGTGCATGCTCTGGCAGACATCACCGGCCGCAACCGAGATGGAAACGCGAATGGTCGACTGGATGCGTCAGGCGCTCGGCCTGCCCGACGGGCTGCGCGGGGTCATTCACGACAGCGCCTCCTCGGCGACCCTGGCAGCGGTGCTGACCATGCGCGAACGGGCGCTGGACTGGGCCGGCATCAGATCCGGTGCCGCGGGCCAGGCCCAACCACGGATTTATGCCTCTGCACAGACCCACTCCTCCATCGACAAGGCCGTGTGGATCGCCGGCATCGGTCAGGACAATCTGGTCAAGATCGAAACCGATGAGAACTGGGCCATGAAGCCCGAGGCCCTGGCCGCACAAATCCGTGCCGATCGCGCGGCGGGCTATCTGCCGGCGGGAATTGTGGCGTGCACCGGCGGGACATCCATCGGAGCCTGCGACCGGATCGATGCGATCATGGATATCGCCGAGGCCGAGGATCTGTATGTGCATGTCGACGCGGCCTGGGCGGGCTCTGCCATGATCTGCGAGGAACAGCGTCGGCACTGGCGGGGCGTGGAACGCGCGGATTCCATAGTGTTCAATCCGCACAAATGGCTCGGCGCGCAATTCGATTGTTCAATCCAGTTCCTCAAGGCGCCGGAACACCAGGTGCGCACGCTGGGTTTGCGCCCGGATTACCTGGAAACGCTGGGCCAGGACGAGGTCGTCAATTACAGCGAATGGACCGTGCCGCTCGGGCGGCGCTTCCGCGCCCTGAAACTGTGGTTCCTGATCCGCAGTTATGGGCTGGAGGGCCTGCGCACCCGCATCCGCAATCATATCGCCTGGGCCGAGATGGCTGAGGCACAGATCGCGGCCCTGCCCGGCTTCCGGATCACGTCGACATGCCGGTTCAGCCTGTTCAGCTTTCGCTGGGAGCCTGAAGGACGTGATGGAGATTCCGCCAGCCAGGCCCTGCTTGAAGCCATCAATGATGACGGCCGGACCTATCTGACCCAGACCAAACACCAGGACGAGTTCGTCATCCGTTTCCAGGTGGGCCAGTTCGACACGACGCGCGCGGATGTCGAGACCGCCGTCCGGGTCATTGCCGAGATTGCCGCCCGCCTCTAGGTGCAAACAAGAAAAGCGCGGCTGGCCATTACCAACCGCGCTTCTTGAACCTTACGGCACAAAGACCTTAGTCGTCCTGCGGATCCAGGATCTGACGGCCGCGATACATGCCGGACTTCAGGTCGATGTGGTGCGGACGACGCAGCTCACCGCTGTCCTTGTCCTCGACATAGGCAGACGCCGTCAGGGCGTCATGGCTACGACGGAAGCCACGCTTCATCTTCGTGATTTTACTCTTAGGGACGGCCATGAGCCTCTCCACCGTGTAGAAAACTGTCTGGGGACGGCTTTTGCCATCCATTCGAGCCGCGCCGTATACCTGCTTCGCAGAGGGAGCGCAAGCACTTGCCTGCGCTCCACGCTGCGAGAGATCAATGTCAGCCGTTACCGTTGAAACGGATGCTTCCGCCCATCGAGCTGGAACTGTCGTGGGATTGCGGGCTGCCATAGACCACGATATCGCCGCCCAGGCTTGCACTGGCGTCCACAGACTGGCGTGCATGCACCCGGACCGAGGCGCCGGTCGAGGTCGAAACATCGACGATTTCACACTCCAGATTGCGACCATCGAACATGGCGCCGGTGCTGCCGCTGATATCCATTTCGCCGCAACTTCCGCTCATGGAAACCGACGCGCCGGTGCTGATATCCACTTCCAGCGTGGATGATTCGAAACCATCAACTTCCGCGCGGACACCGCGACCGAAATCCACCTCGTTGAGCGTTGGCATGGTGACGTAAACCGTCACGTCGAGGCTGCGATTGCGGCCGAACAGGCGGCTTTGCTGATCGAGATAGAGGCCGTCGCGGCGCACATCGATCTCCACCTTGGAGAAATCATCGCCATCGCCTTCCAGGCGTACGGTGTGGGTATCGCCCGGCGTGACGACAACGCGATATCCACCGCCGGCATCCACACGAGAGAAGCTTTCAACGTCAACAGCCTGGCTGTCCTGAGCCATGGCTGTGGAAGACATTGCAATGGCAGCCACACCTGCCAGAAGAGCTGAGAGTTTCATTTTTCCATCCCTGTCGTCATAGACATTTGTCCTGTCTGCACGCGGAAACCTAGTGCAGCTGAACAAGGGATGCATGAGGGACGCATTTTGGATGCATCCCCCACTGAAAAAAAGAATCAGACCATGCGGCTCTGTTCGAGCGCCGCACCGATAAAGCTGGCGAACAGCGGGTGTGGCTCAAACGGGCGCGACTTCAGTTCCGGGTGGAATTGCACGCCGATGAACCAGGGATGGTCCTCGTATTCGACGATTTCCGGCAGGACACCGTCCGGTGACAGGCCGGAGAATTTCAGACCACTGGCTTCCAGTTGCTCGCGATAGGCGACATTCACCTCATAGCGGTGGCGGTGGCGTTCCTCGATATGGGCTGCGCCATAGATGTCGCGCACGCGGGTGCCCTCGCCCAGCACGGCCGGATAAGCGCCCAGCCGCATTGTGCCACCCATATCCCCGTCGCTGGAGCGGGTCTCGACTTCATTGCCGCGCGTCCATTCGGTCAGCAGGCCAATGACTGACGTGCCTTCGCTGGAAAACTCCGTCGACATGGCGTCATCGACGCCTGCCAGGTTTCGGGCCGCCTCGATGACCGCCATCTGCATGCCGTAGCAGATCCCGAAGAATGGCACCTTGCGTTCCCGGGCGAACCGGGCAGCGGCAATCTTGCCTTCGACCCCGCGTTCGCCGAAACCACCGGGAACCAGCACACCGTGCACGTCTTCCAGCGGCTCCACCGGGCCGTCATTCTCGAACTGCTCGCTGTCGAGCCATTTGAGATTGACCTTTACGCCATTGGCGATGCCGCCATGGTGCAGCGCCTCGATCAGCGACTTGTAGGCGTCGAGAAGGCCGACATACTTGCCGACAATGCCGATGGTGACTTCGCCATCCGGCTCGGCAATCGCCGTTGAGATGCTCTCCCAGCGGCTCAGATCGGGCTCCGGGGCATCATCCAGGCCAAAACAGCGCAGGACTTCCCGGTCCAGGCCCTGGCGGTGATATTCCAGCGGCACGTCATACAGCGAGCGCGCATCGCGCCCCTCGATGACGGCACTTTCACGGACATTACAGAACTGACCGATCTTGCGCTTGTCGCCGGGCGTGATCGGGATTTCGCAGCGACACAGCAGGATATCCGGCTGGATACCGATCGAGCGCAATTCCTTGACCGAGTGCTGGGTCGGCTTGGTCTTCATCTCGCCGGCCGCCTTGATGTAGGGCAGCAGGGTGACGTGAACAAAAACAGCGTTTTCCGGTCCCAGTTCCTGGCCCAGCTGGCGAATGGCCTCGAAGAAGGGCAGGCCTTCGATATCACCGACGGTGCCGCCGATCTCGCAGAGCACAAAGTCGACATCGCCGGCGTCCGACAGGACGAACTGCTTGATCTGGTCGGTGACGTGCGGGATTACCTGCACGGTAGCGCCCAGGTAATCGCCGCGACGTTCGCGCTCGATAATGCGGGAATAGATGCGACCGGTCGTGATGTTGTCAGACTGGCTGGCCGGAACTCCGGTGAAGCGCTCATAGTGGCCGAGATCGAGGTCCGTTTCCGCACCATCATCGGTCACATAGCACTCGCCATGCTGATAGGGCGACATCGTGCCCGGGTCGACGTTGAGATAAGGGTCCAGCTTGCGCAGGCGGACTTTATATCCACGAGCCTGCAGCAGAGCGCCCATAGCGGCGGAGGCGAGGCCTTTTCCAAGCGAGGAGACCACGCCGCCAGTGATAAAGATATAACGCGGCATGGGCCGTCTACGTATCCGAGATTCGTCCGCGCCGAAAGACGCGATGTGAGCTTTTCAGGTAAAATTTGATACGGGCTAGCCGTCCGTCGGAACCTGATCGGGTTCTTCGACTTCGATCACAGGCGCATCGATCGTCTGGTCCAGGTCACTTTGATCCTGCGTGCCCGCGCCCATCAGGATGGCCAGGGCGATGGAATTGCCGATGAAGGCCGCCGCCAGGAACATCGTCGTCCGGGTCAGCAGGTTGGCAGCTCCGCGGCCCGTCATCATGCCACCGGCACCACCGCCGCCACCGCCGCCCATGCCGAGCGCGCCACCTTCAGAACGCTGAAGGAGAATAACCGCGATCAGGGCTGCCGCGACCAGAAGCTGAATGATGAGGAGAACCGTTGTCATGAAACTCGCCGTTCTTTGTTTTCGCCCTTCATATAGGGACGAAATTACATGGCGGCGCGTTTTAAAGCAGCTTGTCCGGGTTGGCCAGCACCATCTGCTGCTTTGGCTGCTTGCTGAGCCTGAACTGCAGCAGCGCGTGCCTGAAGGCGTTTGCGCAAGCTGGCGACGGTCCGATCGATCTCGTCACGGGATTTTTCCAGGCCGTCACCATTGGCGAAGGCAGCATAGGCACCCATTGCCAATTCCTTGATCAGCTTGAGTGAGGCTGGCGGGACTTCCTCGGGCTTGAGCGACCCGATCTGGTCGATAAGCGCCTGCGCAACTTCTGCGGCTTCGGCTCGGCTGGCCTTGATCAGCTCGGCGCGCAATTCCCGCGCGGTCTTCGCCATATCGTCAATATCCAGCTTGCTTCCCGAGCCGTCCTTGGCACCGGTCATGTAGAGCTCCACGCCAACAACAATGCGCATGGCGACGCGGCGAATCCGCTCGGCAGACACCGTTGATTTGGCTTCCTGGATCCACTGGCTGCCGCGTGACAGCGCCTCGGTATCGCCCTCTACGACGGCCTGCAGGAGGTTGGGCACTTCAAGTGCCGGAGCGCTGGAGCTGCGATCATTGTTCTTGCGGCGATCCGGACCGATATAATCGCTGGTCACGATGAACTGTTTGCGGCCCTTGATCAGCGTGCGCACACGCTCCTCTGCGAACATGGTGGAAAACGGGCGCACGATCAGATCGTCAGCGCCACATTCGATGGCCTTGCGAATATGTCCCGTATCGCGGCTCCAGGTCGTCAACAGGATGACCACAAACGGGTTGTTGCCCAGTTCCGAGCGGCGGATCGAGCGCACGATCCGGAACACGTCGGCATCCGTTGCGCTGCTTTCGGCAACGATCATCAGCGGATTGCCATCGGTGATGCCAGCCTTGAGATCCTCAAGCGTAGTCACGCACTCGATCTGTCGGAAACCGATCTCGAACAACGCATACCGCGTCGTACGCTGATTGGCGTGGACAGGATCGAACAGTAGGACTGGGGCCCGGGCGTAGTCGGGTTCGGCCATGCGCTGCGGAGCTCCGTTTAAGGCGAGGACTCAGATCAAATGAACCCACATCATGGATCCAATTGGTTGAAATCGCCTTACCACGCACTCAACAGTTTGAATTATTTATGATCCCGGCGAAGTCTGCGGCCTTGAGGCTTGCCCCACCGACCAATGCACCATCGACATTGTCCAGCGCCAGGATCGCGGCCGCATTGGCCGGTTTTACCGAACCCCCATAGAGGATCCGCGCCGTGACGCTGTTGGGCAGCGCCTGTTTCAGCGCCGTGTGCATCTGCAGGATATCGGCGGTCGACGCGACCTTGCCCGTGCCAATCGCCCAGACCGGTTCATAGGCAATCTCGCACCGGTCCCCGGCGTTTTCAGGCAGCGATGCCAGCATTTGTTCGATGACGACGCGCTCGGCCTGACCGCTTTCGCGCTCGTTCAGGGTCTCGCCGACACAGATGATCGGTGTCAATCCGGCGCTCAGCGCGGCTTCGGCCTTGGCCCGGACCACGGCGTTCGTTTCCCCGTGATCGGCCCGACGCTCGGAATGACCGACGATAACGTGGGTCGCACCCGCATCCTTGAGCATGCCCACGGAGATATCCCCGGTATGGGCCCCCGTCTCGTTCACATGGCAATCCTGGCCACCTATGGCGATGGCGCTGGAGGCTGCAGCGCGTGCGCAGCGCTCGATCAGGGTGGCTGGCGGACAGATCAGGATGTCGACATCCACTACGTCCACGGCGCTCACGAGATCGTCAAAGAAATCGAGCTGGGCACCCTGCCCGTTCATCTTCCAGTTTCCAGCGATGAGTTGGCGCGCCATATCTCCCCCAAGTTCTGGCGATCTAACGGAATTACCCGGTCAGCATTACGGTGACTGTGCCGGTGGTGCAATGCTTCAAGCACAGCCCTGAACGCTTGTATACGCGGGGGTGTGTCGCTACGTTCCCGCTCTCACTCTTCACAAGGCCTCATGTACCATGCTGACCCTGCTCCGAGCTTTCGCCAAATCTCCCTGGGCAATTGGAATTATCGGACTCCTCGTCCTCGCTTTCGCGCTAACCGGCGTGGGCGGTGTCTTCACCGGCACCGGAACCGCCGTGGCGATCGTGGGCAGCGAGCGTGTCAGTGTGAATGAACTGACCCGGGCCTATGAGCGTCAGCTGCGGGAAATCCAGGACCAGGACCCCAGCTTCACCCGTGAACAGGCTGAGCAGTTCGGTATTGGCGACCAGGTCCTCAACGAACTCGTTGTTCTGGCTGCCTTCTCTGCCAAGGCTGACGAAATGGGGCTGGTGGCTTCAGGCGATGCCCTGGTCAACACCGCTGCCGGCTTCGAGGCTTTCCGCAATCCGGCCACCGGTCGCTATGATTTCGACACCCTGCAGGAAACGCTGCGCCTCAATGGCTACACGGTCCAGCAGTTCGAAGACGACCTCTATGGCGATATTGTGCGCGGTCAGCTGACCGCGACAATGGCTGGCGGCATTTCGGTTCCCAGCGAGCTTGCCACCAACCGCTATCGGGTGTCCGAGGAACGTCGCCTGATGCGCGGCCTGTTTATCGACGCGTCGACCGCGGATGCGATTGAGGATCCGACGGACGAGGATCTGCAGAATTTCATCGACGAGAACCGCAACGCCACCGATCAGCTCGGCCTGCCGCTGTTCATGGGGATGGAATTGCGCGGTATCACGCTGGTTCGTTTCCAGCTGGCTGACTTTGTGCTCGACGTTGAAGTCGACGAAGAGCCGCTGCGCGAACTCTATGACTACCAGCTTGAAACGGGGCAGCTGGGTACGCCGGCCACGCGCGGATTTGTCCAGCTGGTGACGCCGGATCTGGAGACGGCCAATGCCGTCGTCGAACGCCTCACGGCCGGTGAGACACCGCTCGACATCGCCAACGCCCTTGGTCTCGCAGCACCGTTCGAGCAGTCCGAATCGCTCGCTTACCAGGTGCCGGACAATGCCCTGGCGGACGCCGTTTTCGCAGCGGCTGTCGGTGACATCATTGCAGTCGAGGGCGCGTTTGCGACCTATGCGGTCCAGGTCACCAGCGGTGTCGATGCCGACATTCCCAGCTTCGAGGATCAGCTGCCGGAACTTCGCCAGGCTGCCGCCGAGGAAGAAGCCCTGAACGTCATGTACGAGAAGATGGGCCTGTTCCAGGAAGCACGCGATGCCGGGGCTTCGCTTGAGGAGGCTGCGGCCGTGTCCGGCAGCCCGCTGGAAATGTTCGCACCGCTCGACCTGCTGGGTCGCGGTGATGACCGTGAGCTTAATTTCGCTCGCTATAACAGCCTCGCTGCGGAAATCCTGCCGCTGGCCTTCGAGCAGTTCGAGGGCTTCCCGACGGAAATGCAGCAGTTCAACGAGACCGACTTCTATGTCGTGCGCGTCGACAACATCGTCGAGGCCCGTGAGCTCACGCTCGATGAAGTTCGTGAGGACGCTGAGATCCTCTGGCGCCAGTCCCAGGTGGGCGTACAGCTGCAGGCGCGTGCCGAAGAGGCCCTCGCCCAGCTCGAGGCAGGTGAAGATCTCGACATCGTCTCCCTGACAGCCGGCGGTCGTGTTGAAGCGGCCACCTTGCAGCGCGATGAAAGCGCTGGCCAGTTTGCCGGTACGATTGTTCAGGAAGCCTTTGCCGCGGACCCGGGTGAGTATCTGATCGCCAGCAATACCGGCGATGACCTGCGCGTCATCCTCGTCGTGGACGAGATCATCGGCGCGGACCCGAGTGCGGCCGAGCTGGGCGAGATCGGTACGATCCGCGAGCTGATAGGTGCGGAAATCCAGGGCGACATCATGGTCATGGCTCAAAATGCCCTGCTCTCGGAGTATGGCACGGATCGAGGTGGTATCGACGCAGCACTGGTGGACCAGGCGCTTGGTCGCGATACCAGCACCGGACAGTGACGCCGGGGCAATCGCCGGTCGTCACGCCGGATTTCCGGACTGTCGAAGCGGCCTGTGCGCGCGGCGAAACCGTCGTGGTGACCGCGCGTCGTGCCGACGATCTGCTGACCCCGGTCGCAGCGTATCTGAAGCTGGCCAATACATCGCCGCACACATTCCTGCTGGAATCCGTTGAGGGCGGCGCGTGGCGCGGCCGGTATTCCGCTGTCGGGCTCGATCCCGATCTGATCTGGCGTTGCCGGGACGGCCAGGCCGCCGTCTCCACCGGCGAAGACCTTGCTTCCAGGCAGTTCCGCCCCTTGGACAAGGCCCCGATGGAAGCGCTGCGGGAGGTAATCGAGTCGGCCCGCTGCGCACTTCCCGACGGCGCAGCGCCCATCGGCGCAGGTCTGTTCGGCTATCTCGGCTATGACATGGTGCGGTACATGGAGCGCCTGCCGGAAGTGGCGGCGCCGGAACCGCTCGATCTGCCGGAATCCGTGCTGATGCGTCCCCGCACCATCGTGGTCTTCGACTCGCTCAAACAGGAAATCCAGGTTTTCTGTCCCATCCGGACAGAGGGCTTCACACCGCGCGAAGCCTACGACGCCGCCTGTGAGCGCATTGACGCCGTGTTCCGGGCCCTGGCGGGCAAGCTGCCAGAGGTCGATCTGCCACTGGGAACGCTGGGCGAGATCCAGTCGAACCAGTCACCCGAGACCTACATGGCCGCCGTCGACACGGCCCGCGATTATATTCGCGCCGGTGACGCCTTCCAGATCGTGCCGAGCCAGCGTTTCAGCGCTGACTACCCCGCCGACCCGTTCTGGGTCTATCGCTCCCTGCGCCGGCTCAACCCCTCACCCTTCCTGTTTTTCTTCCGTATGGACGGGTTCGAGATTGTCGGGTCCTCTCCGGAAATCCTGGTTCGCCTGCGGGACGGGGTCGCAACGATCCGCCCGATCGCGGGAACCCGGCCGCGGGGCAAGACCCCCGCCGAGGATGATGCGCTGGAAGCTGATCTGCTGGCCGATCCCAAGGAAAGATCCGAGCACCTCATGCTGCTCGATCTCGGCCGCAATGATGTTGGCCGGATTTCCAAACCCGGCAGCGTGCGGATCACCTCGCGCGAGATTGTCGAACGCTACAGCCATGTCATGCATATCGTGTCCAATGTGGAAGGCGATCTTGCCGATGGCGATGATGCGGTTTCCGCACTGTTTGCCGGCTTCCCCGCAGGCACCGTATCCGGCGCGCCGAAGGTCCGGGCGATGGAAATAATCGACGAGCTGGAGCCTCACCGCCGCGGCGTCTATGCCGGTGCCGTCGGCTATTTCGGTGCCGATGGCTCGATGGATACCTGTATCGCCTTGCGCACCGCCGTGTTCAAGGACGGCAAGATGAATGTCCAGGCAGGTGCGGGCGTCGTCCTGGATTCCGATCCCCGGTCCGAACACGAGGAATGCCGTAACAAGGCGGCCGCCCTGTTCCGTGCCGCCGAGGACTCTCTAGCGAATTGACGCTTCTATGATCTGTTGTTCGCTCGCGCTCAGTTCGCGAGCGAGGTCACTCAGCGTGACAAACTCGAAGCCCCGGGCCTCGGCTTCGCTGATCCAGGCTTCCAGCGCGTCCAGCGTTGCGTCGTGCGGATGGCCGATGGCAATGGCCCATCCGCGCAAGTGCGCCAGGGCTTCCACATCGTCCAGACGTGCGGATATCGCCGCCGGGTCGATGGTGTGGTCCAGGAAGATATCGCGCTCCATTGCCGTCAGCCCCAGACCTCGCGCCACGGCAGCGCCCCGGCTTTCCGCGGTCGTCATGGAGTCCAGAAACAGGCCCGCCTCCTGAGAAACCACTTCAAGAACAGGGCGCATCGCGCTGACATCCTGTGTAATCCGGCTGCCCATGTGATTGTTCATGCCAACGGCGCCGGGCACACGGGCAAACGCCCAGCGCACGCGCAATTGAAGTTCCTCGGCCGTCTGGTCGACGCGCAGCGCGTGCGGTCCGGGATCGGCCAGGCCCAGCGGTTCCATGGGCATGTGCACGAGCAGGTCATGCCCGGCCTCGCGCACCAAGCCCGCGATATCCCGTGATGCGTCGGCATAGGGCAGCACAGCCATGGTGATGGGAGCGTCCAGTGACGCCGTGCGTTGCGCGGCGGCGACGTCGAGACCCACATCATCGATGACCAGGGCGATGCGCGGTTGCTGCCCGGGTTGAGCAATCGCCTGCGTTTCCGCGGGTCTTTCAGCCAGGCGCTCGATTTGAGGCGCGCGCACAACAGCGTCCGACACCATCTGCGGGCTATCAAGGGCCGGAAGGCTGACCGGCAGGGTCGCCAGCGTCTCGCGCTCATCAGGGCTCGTGCTGGCATACAGGCTGGGCTGGGAATAGCTCAGCGTGAAATCCGGCAGATCGGCAGGCTCGCCTCCCCGGGCGATGGAAAAGACGATCGCGCCAACCCCATAGGCCGCTGCGGCGACAACACTGGCAAAAGCCGGCGTCGCGGATTGCAGCACGCGGAAGCGGTTGGAGTGTCTACGTCTCATGCTGCCAATGCGAAGGGAGTCGGTGAATCAAGCGTTAAGCAGTCGCAGGGATTGGCGCGCACAGGCGAAGAGCCTACCTTGGCCGCGGAGGCCCGCCATGCTCTTGATGATCGACAATTATGACAGCTTCACCTTCAACCTGGTCCACTATTTCCAGGAGCTGGGTGCGGATATCGAGGTGCATCGCAATGACGCGTTGAGTGTCAATGAAGCCTTGGCGCTCGGTCCCTCGGCGATCGTGTTGTCTCCGGGCCCCTGCGACCCCGATCGTGCCGGCATCTGTCTCGACCTGATCGATCAGGCCCCGCAAGACATGCCCATTCTGGGCGTTTGCCTGGGTCATCAGTCCATCGGCCAGATCTTTGGCGGCAAGGTGATCTCGGCCAAACAGATCATGCATGGCAAGACCAGTCCGATCACGCATGACGGCTCGGGCGTTTTCAAGGACTTGCCCTCACCATTTGAAGCAACGCGTTACCACAGCCTGGCCATTCAGCCGGACAGCCTGCCCGCAGTGCTCAAGGCCAATGCGTGGACTGCCGATGGCGAGATCATGGGCGTGCGCCACGTTGAGCGCCCGGTTCACGGGGTTCAATTCCATCCCGAATCCATCGCTTCGGAACACGGCCACCACCTGCTGCGCAATTTCCTCGACCTTGCGGGCGCTCCGCTGGTCAGCGCTGCGTGAGACACATCACAAGCGATTGAATTTCTCTAGCAGCCAGCTAGATTTGCCCCGTTCGCGAAGTTCAACCTGAGCCAGCCGGTATGCCGATCCTGAACCGACATGTCCTGAATGACCGCCCAACCGTTACGGTTGCGGGTTCAGTCATGCCGTTATCGCGCGTTCGATACCGTGTGCTGGATCGGCGATGGCGCAGCTTGCCCTGCTAGCCCACCCCTTTTATCCAAGCCTTGAACAAGAGAGAGCCCATGACTGAGCTCGCTATCTGCCTGCAGGCCATGAGCCGCGGGCAAAGACCGGACACCAAACAAATCGAAGCCGCCTTCAATCTGCTGATGGAAGGCGACGCGCCTGATGCTGCCATCGGCGGCTTTCTGATGGGGCTTGCTGCGCTGGGTGAGTTGCCGGCGGACATCGCCGCGGGTGCCCGGGTGATGCGGGGGCGTATGACCCGGATTACCGCGCCCGATGGCGCGATCGATACCTGCGGCACGGGCGGCGATGGCAAGGGCGCCTATAACATCTCGACCGCGGCAGCGATTGTGGCGGCCGGCGCCGGTGCCAAGGTCGCCAAGCATGGCAATCGGGCTGCCAGTTCCAAGTCCGGATCTTCCGACGTGCTCGCCGCGCTGGGTGTTCGGCTTGATGTCGGCCCCGAGATTGTCGAGCAAAGCCTGGCCAGTGCCGGCGCGGGTTTCCTGTTTGCGCCAGCCCATCACAGCGCTGTTCGCCATGTGGCCAGCGCCCGCAAGAGCCTTGGCGTCAGAACCGTTTTCAACCTGCTCGGACCTCTGTCCAATCCCGCCGGCGTAAAACGCCAATTGCTGGGTGTGTTTGATCAACGCTGGCTGGAACCGATGGCGGAAGCCCTGCGTGACCTGGGCTGTGAACGGGCCTGGGTCATGGTCGGCGATGACGGCATGGATGAAATCACCACCACGACGACAACCCAGGTCGCCGAGCTGAACCAGGGTGAAATCCGGCGCTTCGTTGTTGATCCGGCAGATTACGGCATTGCCCGTGCCAGCGAGCAGGACCTGCAGGGCGGCGATCCGGACTTCAATGCCCGGGCGATCCGCGCCCTGCTGGACGGTGAGACCGGCGCCTTTCACGACATCGTTGTACTCAACGCCGGGGCGGCGCTGTTGATTGCCGATCTCGCCGAGGATCTCGGCGACGGGATCAACAAGGCCCGCGCCGCGATTGCTGATGGTCGCGCCCGCGACACGCTGGACAAGATGATCGCGGTAACCGCGCAGGGAGCAGTCGCATGACGGCCATGCCCGATGCCCTGGCGCGCATTACCGCCTACAAGCTGGACCATATTGCCGCCTGCAAGGCCAAGACCGGCTATGACGAGATTGCCGCACGGGCGGCCGACCAACCACCGGTCCGCGGTTTCTTCAACGCTCTCAAGCGCGACGCGTCCGAGCGCGGCCTGGCGCTGATCGCCGAGGTCAAGAAAGCCAGCCCCTCCAAGGGACTGATCCGCGAGGATTTCAACCCACCTGCGCTGGCCAAGGCGTATCAGGAGGGTGGCGCGACATGTCTGTCTGTGTTGACAGATGCACCCAGCTTCCAGGGCGACGACCTGTTCCTGGCTGCCGCGCGCGATGCGACGAACCTGCCCGCCCTGCGCAAGGATTTTCTGTATGATCCCTATCAGGTTGCGGAAGCCCGGGCCCTCGGTGCCGATGCGATCCTGGTGATCATGGCCGCGGTGGATGATGACTGCGCACGCGGACTGATTGACGAGGCTGCACGCTGGTCGCTCGATGTCCTGGTGGAAGTGCATGACGAGCCAGAGATGGAGCGGGCCCTCGCGCTCTCGGCGCCGCTGATCGGGGTCAATAATCGCGACCTGCGGACGTTCGAAACATCACTCTCGACGTTTGAACGCCTGGCGAGGCAAGTCCCCCAAGGCCAGTTTCTGGTTGCGGAGAGTGGAATCTTTACCGCCGATGATGCCGAGCGATTGCGGACTGCCGGCGCCGGCGCCCTGTTGGTCGGGGAAAGTCTGATGCGTCAGACTGACGTCGAACTGGCAACAAAGACGCTCATGGCCGCCTATTAGCGCCGGTTGACGACAAAATAGAACACATGTAGAACGTGCCTCAAGTTGCCGATTTGTTCCGGCGAGAACTTGAAGGAGTCGACCCGTGCTGACCCGCAAACAACATGAGCTGCTGTTGTTCATTCACCAGCGCATCAAGGAAACCGGTGTCTCCCCCTCCTTTGACGAAATGAAAGGCGCGCTCAGCCTGGCGTCCAAGTCCGGCGTGCATCGCCTGATCACCGCTCTGGAAGAACGCGGCTTCATCCGCCGTCTCGCCCACCGCGCCCGCGCGCTGGAGGTGCTCAAGCTTCCCGAAAGCGCAGCAGCTGAAAATACCGAGGAAAAATCCGCGGATCTCGGGCCCAATGTCGTCCGGGCCGATTTCACCGGCCAGGGCGCAGCCCCGGCTGAGGATCGCGGGACGATCGAAGTGCCGTTGCTCGGCCGTATCGCGGCCGGCGTTCCAATCTCGGCGATCCAGCATGAAACGGACAGGCTGCCTGTCGCGTCCGACATGTTGGGCAATGGCGAACACTTCGCGCTCGAGGTGCATGGCGATTCCATGATCGAAGCCGGCATCCTGGATGGTGATACCGTGCTGATCCGTCGATGCGAATCCGCGGATACCGGTGATATCGTTGTTGCACTGGTTGATGACGAGGAAGCGACGCTCAAGAAGCTGCGCAAGAAAGGCGGCTCGGTTGCCCTGGAAGCGGCCAATCCGGAATATGAAACCCGGATCTTCCCGCCGCATCGCGTCAAGGTGCAGGGCAAGCTGGTTGGCCTGCTTCGCAGCTACCACTAGACCTCATTGCCAGGGCCAGTCGGCCCCGTCTGCATCAACGTAACGGATTCGGCTGACCCCGGTGTCCCGCAACCAGACCAATGCATTGCCCCGCTCGGCCAGCTCGGACAGCGAAATGCGAGCAGCGTCACAGCGTCGGGCAACCCAGCGCGGCGTTTGCGCGGGAATAATCACGATGTCTGCTCGCCGGCAGTCCTCCGCCAGGGCATCTGTCTGATCCGGCACGGCAATGCGCAGCGTCTCCAGTTCGATCACACAGCCCTCGGCATCACAGACAGCGCGGTCGCCTGTTGCATCGCCCAGCGCCAGGCGTTCCAGGAAGACCTGCCGGGGAAATCGTCCGCGACGCGTTGTATTGGCGATCCACCCTGCCCCGTCACGCGCGATAACCAGTCCGTCTGCGCTGACCAGGAGTGTGGGTTGCGGCCAGACCGCCCAC
This sequence comes from Pseudomonadota bacterium, assembly GCA_036141435.1. GTDB lineage: Bacteria > Pseudomonadota > Alphaproteobacteria > Caulobacterales > Maricaulaceae > Maricaulis. The sequence goes on from JAYZXG010000177.1 coordinate 15,088, forward strand.
ACAACGAGCAGACCGGCCAGGGCTGTGACAGCGCTCCATCGCACCAGTCGGTGACCGGCGGCAAACAGCGTGACCACCAGAACCGCATAAATCCCCAGCCATCCGGCCGGTGCGGCGGGCACGCCGCGCGCAGCGTCTGGCAGCCCCTCGATCCAGCCGGTTATGGCCAATATGGCGTCCAGCCCCCACTGCATGGCGGCAAAGGCCGGCGCGTCCAGACCGAACGGCATCAGCAGCAGGCCCAGCACACCGGCGGGCATGACCAGGAAGGAAAAGACCGGCATGGCTAGGAGATTGCCCATCAGGCCGTAGCTGGCGAGCCGATGAAAATGGACCGCCCCGATCACCGCGGTTGCAGTTCCGGCGACGAAACTGGTCAGGCCCAGT
>JAYZXG010000178.1:0-3918 GCA_036141435.1 Pseudomonadota bacterium
GGACAGCATCTCGTATTCCGGCCGGAAACTGGCGCCCCATTTGGAAATGCAATGCGCCTCGTCGACGACGAACATGGCCGGTTGCAGCCCGTCCAGCGCTGCCAACATGCGCCCGGTCATCATGCGCTCCGGCGACATGTAGAGGATTTTGGCCTCGCCCGATTTGAAACTCTGCCAGGCCTTGACGTTTTCCTCACGGTCGCGCCCGGAATGGATCGCCACAGCCTTGACGCCATTGGCCGCCAGGCCCGCCACCTGGTCGTCCATCAGGGCGGTCAGCGGGGAGACCACCACGCTCGGCCCGTCCATCAACAACGCCGGCACCTGGTAACATAGTGACTTGCCCGCCCCGGTCGGCATCACACACAGCGTATTTGTTCCCGCCAGCAACCGATCGACAATCTCCTCCTGCCCGGGCCTGAAACCGGGAAAGCCAAACGTGCTGGACAGGAGATCGAGGGAGCGTGACATCACGGATACCAGGTTACGGGCGGTCAGGCGTAGCGGTTGCACAGCATGAACAAGTGGCCCGCCGTGTTCCACCCAGGAAGACACACAGTTCACGGGCCTCCTGCTTGGCACACGGTACGTGATGGCATGAATACTCACATCGCCAAATGCAAATATTCTTTTGCGTTTTGCAACTACTCACGCCGCATTCTGCATTTTTCATCAAAAATAGGCTGGATAACAATGGGTTAATAACGGCCCTGAACTTGCGTCTCCGAATAGGTAAGAACGGGGAGAGTGAAGCGTGATCGAGGATCAGCACAACACTCGCGGGGACATGCACACACCGCATGCGGCAGAGCGAGAGCTGCAAATCTACCGTGAATTCGCGGCCCGGCTGGTCAGCCTCAACAAGGAAGACGAGCTGCTGTGGTACGTCGCGCAGAGCGTGGTCGGACGCTTGGGCTATGCAGACTGCGTGATCTACAGGCTGGAACGCGAGACAGACACCCTGGTACAGGCCGCGGCGATCGGCGAAAAAACGCCTCTGCGGAGACAGATCAAGAACGCACTGCGCATTCCCGTTGGAAAAGGGATTACCGGCGCGGTCGCCGACAGCCATACCCCGTTGCTGATCGGAGATACCCGCTCCGATCCGCGTTATATCCATGACCTCGGCCCGCCCGGTTCTGAGCTATGCGTTCCAATCCTGCACGGCAATGAATTGCTCGGCGTTCTGGATTCCGAACATCCCTCACCCGGCTGGTTTCGCGAATCCGACCTGGAGACGTTCAAGGCGATCGCTGCGTTGACAGCTGCGCAATGGGCGCAATGCCGTCTGATCAGCTCCCTGCGCTCGGCCACGAAACGCCTGCGCGTCGCTGAACGCGAGGCCGATGCGGCCAACCGGGCCAAACAGGACTTCCTGGCCAATATCAGCCATGAGGTTCGCACGCCGCTCAACGGGATTTCCGGTTGCCTGGACATCCTCGCCGAGACCGGAATGAATGACGAACAGCTCGCCTTGATTGCGCGGGCCTCACGGTCCAGTGACGACCTCACCGCCCTGATCGATCAATTGCTCGACTTCTCACGGATCGAGGCGGGAACCATGCAGGTCAAGGAGGAGACCGGGCGGCTTGAAACCCTGGTCGAGGATGTACGAGGCGCGTTCACCAAACAGGCGGCCCGCGCTGGTCTCAATTTCAACGTTGACGCTGACATCGCACCGCTGGCCGTCCGCACCGACCACCACCGGGTTCGCCAGATCCTGTTCAATCTCACGCAGAACGCACTCAAATTCACCGACCAGGGCCAGGTGGATGTGACGGTCGAGCGCCGGGCCGGCGACGAGCTTGTCCTACGCGTTTGCGACACCGGTATCGGCATGACCCGGGCAACCCGCGAGCGTGTCTTTGGCCGTTTTGTCCAGGCGGATGCATCCCGCTCGAGGCGACATGGGGGTGTTGGTCTCGGTTTGGCCATCACCCGAAGCCTGGTCGACCTGTTGGACGGCAGCATCACCGTGACTTCGCAAACCGGCGTCGGCACGACGTTTACCGTCCGCATTCCCGTGAACGAGGATGTGACCCCCGCGCAGACGGAATCGCCGGTCGACAGCCGCATCCCCGACTGCAGCGATATCCAGATCCTGCTAGCCGAGGACAGCGACACCAATGCCTTTGTTGTGACCCACCATCTGATACGGTGCGGCGCCCGCGTGATCCGTGCCGCCAATGGACGCGAAGCGCTCGCAGCGCTGGATAAACACCGTTTTGATGCTGTCCTGATGGATGTGTCCATGCCGGAAATGGACGGGCTGGAAGCAACCATGCGGCTGCGCGAACGGGAGGACCTCGCCGCCCTGCCCGTCATCGCGCTGACAGCCCATGTCGCCGAGGCCGACATCCGTGCCTGCGAGAAAGCGGGTATGAACAGCTTCCTGTCCAAGCCGATCGACCGAGACTCCCTTTACCGGACGCTCGGCCAACACATCTCCCGGAACGCGGATGGAGCGGGCGGGGACTAGACCGAGATCGTCAATGCCGCCCGGGCGGGCACGCCGCCAGCAACAAATCGGTTATAGATATCGAGGGCCGCTTCACCCCCGGCCTCTTCGACATAGTCGAAATAGCGTGATCCGGCGTCGGCAAACCCGTCCCAACCGGCGCGATAGCGAGCATCGAAAGCCTCCTGCCCCCACTCCTTGATGCGGGCCCGCGCATGGTCCGGAGCGAAGAAGAATTGCGGTTTCGGTCCCGGCAGGTCCGAAGCCGGCACGCTCTTTTCCCAGTGCGCGCCACCGACACGGATATTCGCCATCAGCTGATCGACCAGTCGGGTATGGATCGCCGTGTTGATGTCACTGCTGCCCGCGAAGTCGACGACGACGTGCCGCTCATCCTGAGGCAGGCTGTCGAGCGCATCATAGGTGACGATGTCGTCGTAGAGCTCCAGCCCCTCCACGAATTGCGCATTGCCCTTCGAGGTCAGCGCCCGAACGCTCACACCCTCAACCGGATGAGCCTTGAGCAGCCAGGCCAGGGCAATCGCGGTCTTGGACGAGGCCGACGTCAGGGAAATCGACTGGGCGCCAAACGCCTGTTCATCCCGCAGGAAGGTGGCCAGCAGGAAGGAGGTGATGAAGAGCGGCTGCAGGACCATTTGCGCAGCCTCGCGGTCGGGCGACCACAGCGGGTCCGCGGCGCACCGGACATAGCGATTATAGGCTGGCGGCAATTCCGCCCTGTGCGCGGTGAAATCAATGAAGCTTGCGCTTTCCACCTTGCCCGGCTGAACGATGAGCTCGGACCCTGCGGGGAAGTATCCGTAAATCCGTTCCCCGACCGTCAGCGCATCGCATCGCGTCTCGGTGACTTCTGCAAAGCCCCAGACCGGCAGCCGCCCGCGATCATCCTGCCCCGGGAAAAACTCCCAGTAACGCATCACAGTGCCGAAGGCGGCGTAGGTGATATTGTTGGCCGTCAGCGCGAAACGGCGAACAGCCAGGCGTGTTTCGCCCGCTGCCAGCTCGCGCCCGGCTTCGTCTGTCAGCCTGACATCCGCGATTGCCTCGCGGGCAATGGACAATGCCCAGTTCATCTTCGACCTCCCGTGAAATTATTGTCTTGTCGAACCATTTATCGACAGGATTCCGGCCCATGCAAGCGCCTGACACGCAAACAAAAACGGCGCCCCGATGGAGCGCCGTCACTTGTTCTGAACGAACAGGTCTTACTCGGAATAGGACACCAGGGTCGCCGTTCCGGAATTGCCTTCATTCGTCGTATAGGTCGTGGAGGACCCCACTTCCTGGCTTGCCTCGGCAAAGGTGACGCACAGGCCGCTGGACGCACAAAGCTGATTGGTGCCTTCGTCCCAGGTGTAGGATTCCGGCGTGCTGCCGTTCACGGAAGCCGTGCCAGCCGTCGTGTCCAGTACGAGCGTGAAGCTCTCACCGGAACTACG